>CAMJNF010000001.1 GCA_946407235.1 uncultured Fibrobacter sp.
TCGGCAAGGACATTCTCACCACGCATAGCGTGTACTGGCCGACCATGCTCATGGCTCTCGACATTCCGCTCCCGCAGCACATCTTGGCCCACGGCTGGTGGCTCGTGAACGGCGGCGAAAAGATGAGCAAGTCCGCAGGCAACGTGGTGAACCCGATGGACTACATGGAAAAGTACGGCATCGACGCGTTCCGCTACTTCCTCGCCCGCGAAATGGTGGTGGGCCAGGATGCGAACTTCACGCACGACGCCTTCGTGCGCCGCATCAACAGCGACCTCGCCAACGACCTCGGCAACGTGCTGAACCGCGTACACCGCCTGGTGCTCAACAACTTTGAAGGCAAGCTTCCGGCTCCGACTGCACTCGATGATGCAGCCAACGAAGTCATCGCCATCGCAAACCGCGTCCGCACGAACGTGATGGAATGGATTCCGCAGGTCAAGCTTTCACAGGTTGTCGAAGAAATCATGACGCTTGTCCGTAGCGTGAACCGCTACCTCGAAGTCAAGGCTCCGTGGAAGCTAGCCAAGGATCCGAACGCCAAGGACGAACTCGCAACCGTGCTTTACGTATCTGCAGAAGCCGTGCGTCTCTCGCTCAGCATGCTTTGGCCGGTCATCCCGGGCAAGAGCGAAGAAGGTCTCGCCATGATTGGCAGCAAGTTCACCGACCAGAACGACCTCGTCTGGGGCATCTTGAAGGGTGGTGAACAGTTCGGCGAAGGCAAGCCGCTCTTCCCGCGTATTGAAGAAGAAGTCAAGAAGCAGCCGCAACAGCAGGCCAAGCCGAAGCAGAACAAGCCGCTTATGGCAGCAGACGTTCCGGCAGCAATGGATCTCCGCGTTGCACAAATTGTCGAAGTCGCCGACCATCCGGATGCAAATAGTTTGTATGTTCTCAAAGTTGACGCCGGCGAAGGCGAACCGCGCACCATCTGCAGCGGCCTCAAAAACAGCTACAAGCCCGAAGAACTCCAGAACCGCAAGATTCTCTTGTTCGCAAACCTGAAGCCCAATGCCCTCCGTGGCATCATGAGCCAGGGCATGCTCTTTGCTGGTGATCTCGACGCCGACGCTCACACTTGCCGCCTCGTGAGCGTCCCTGAAGATGCAAAGCCGGGTGACCGCGCCTTGTTCAAGGGCGTTGCCCCGAGCGAACCGCGTGAACTCAAGGTGAAGGACTTCGAAAAGATTGCCCTTACTGCAAAGGGTGGCGCTGTGTTCTGCGGCGAAATCGCTCTCGAAGTGAACGGCAAGGCCGTGACCTGCGACATTGCCGACGGCAACGGTATTCATTAAAAGACCGCTCGGCTCTGTCGCAAAACAGAACCTCCGTCTTCGCCTCGCTCTCGCCAACACGGCTCGTTAAGACGAGTCGCTTATGGCTCACTGAGCGACCGCTCGGCTCTTACGCTAGACGGGAACACCTTTTCCATACGAAGCCCCTGCTTTAGCAGGGCTTTTTTCATATCATAAACTTCACTGGATCCTTCGTCCCTACGCTCCTCAGGATGACGAAATAATCGACAGGATCATTCACATTCGTTCAGGATGACGTTCGTCATTTTTGTATATTGAACAATATGAAAGAATTCATTCAGAAAATCAAGAAAGACGCTCTCGTCTACCTCAAGTCCTTAAATTGGATTGTCCTGCTTGGCATTGCCGCATTCAGCATAGCTCTTGCCATCATCAACAACATTCGAGTCGATGACGCTAAATCCGTCAATTGGATTGGCTCTCAAGAAATCCTCGAAAAACCGGCAGACATCCTGTAAGGAGCAACCATGATTGCATGTTTTGAAAAAGTAAACCTCAAACGTACTATTATCGCGGGCGTTCTCCTGACGCTTGCCTCATTCCTTGTTGCCGTTGGTGTTGCTGAAATAAGCTTCCCTGAAACGTTCCTCACGTTCACCGACCACGAATGGCTTTTGGATATTTGGCCCAAAGCCTACCGCTACAACATCCACGTTGGCGTTGGCGCTGTCGCAATCGCTTGCGCATTGATTGCCCCCGCCCTCAAGATTCAAAAAGACTTTGCCACACGAACACTCGAAACACTCTGCCGCGTTGGCATCGGTGGCATGTTCATCTTCGCCTCAATCTTCAAGATCCAGGACCCGCACCAGTTCGCAACACTTGTCGCGCAGTACCAATTTTTCTCGGCACTCCACATCGACTTCGTGAACAACTTCTTTGCGCTCGTCTATCCGCAATTTGAATTCTGGTTCGGACTCGCCATGATTGTCTCGCCGTTTGTCCGCGAATCCGCATTTGCCATTTTCTGGATGTTCGTAAGTTTCATCATCGCACTCGCATGGGCGCTGTGGAACGATCTCGGCATCACATGCGGTTGCTTTGAACTCGAAGACGGCAATGCCCACGACAAAGCCGAAGCATGGACAAGCCTCATCCGCGACCTCATCCTGATTTGGCCGACCCTCTGGCTTGCTTTCCGCAAGAACAAGAGCATCATCGCCATTTGGAAGAAAGACAATAAGGAAGTCTAGTCATGCAAACGTGGCAAAAATCGGCCCTAGCATTTAGTCTTATTTTTGGAACAGCACTCACCTGCTCGGCGCGACCGGTCGATATGCCACGCCATATCACGTTTTCAGATTCCGCACAAGACAAAGAACTGCACATCAATGCCCAGCTCTTGGATTCCGTAGTCGTCACGAATCTCACAAACGCCCCAACACATTACGACAACTCCACGTCCATCCGTCTTTTCCTTAACGGAAAATTCACAGATGCATTCCACTTTGATGCCCGCGTCAAAGTCAATACGGACTATACCAACCGTCACATCGAATTTAATTACTATAACCCGGACGAAGGTCTCCCCTACAACAAGCAGAGTGAAAGCAAACGCACCTGGGACTTGTTCGCCGCAAACGTGAGCTATAGTCTCAAGCCCGTAAAACTCCTCGCCGGATTCGATTACCTGGAATGGGGCCCCGCCCGCCGTAACCACGTCATTTTGCGTGGCGAACGCAACATTTACCGCCCGTGGCAAGATAGCTCCAGCCGCATCCCCGATGCCGCCCCGACACCCTATTTCGGCTACCAGTTTGCGCTCGGCCCGATCGAATACACGCAGTACGCCGCCAAAATCTATGAAAAGAAAAACTTCGGCAAGTACATCCATGCCCACCGCCTCAACATGAACTTGCCCAAGGACATCCAGTTCGGCATTTCTGAAACATCGCTTTACGGCACAACAATCGAAGCCGCAGGTTCAAACCCGAACCCCGATAGCGACAGCACCGGCCGCGAATTCGAATGGGCATACGTCATCCCGTTCATTCCCTACGTTTTCCAAGAACACTTGCAGGGCGACCAAGACAATATCTCGCTGGCATTCGACCTGAGCGTCAAGACGTTACCGAATTGGGAATTCTACGCAGAACTCTTGTGGGACGACATGAAATCCCCGACAAGCATGTTCGATGATTCCTGGTGGGGCAACAAATGGGCAACCACGCTCGGCATCGCTCGCGACAACATCGACTTAGGCCCAGCAACACTCGGCTGGATGTTCGAATATACTCGCATTGAGCCGTGGGTCTACACGCACCACAAAGGCCGCGCATACACCTATGCGAGCTATGCCCAAAGCCTCGGTAGTGATCTTGGCCCAAACAGTCAAGAAATCCACACCGAAGTCAGTGCCGCCTACAAATTCCTCAAGGCTACGCTCTTCTTTGGCGCAGCCGCCAAAGACACCGCCTTCGGCGGGCACATCAACGACCTTCACACGCCCGAAAGCGCCATGGATAAAAAATTCCTAAGTGACAAAACGACCATACGCTACAAGGAACTCGGCTTGAATCTAGCCGCAACACCATGGGACTGGTTCAGCTTCAGATGCAGCTACACCCGGTTCTTCGGAGACTTTAAAGGCTACCGCGCCTATGCCGTCGGTAGCGTGCAATGGTAGAGCTGCTTCAAAGCAAAAAATTCGGAATTAGGAAGTAGGAATTAAGAGTTATATTTTAATGCAATTCATCATTCCGAATTCCGAAATCCTAATTATCTAGCTGCTTCGCCGCAGTTGGTTGGGCTTAGAGAGAATGCATTGTTCTAAGTTCTAAACTCTAAACTCTAAGCTCTAAAACATTTTCTTCAGCTCTTCCTCGTCAGTCGCGCTTAGCGCCCTCTCTTTCCATTCCGGATTCAGCAAAAGCTTTGCCACATTTGCAATGGCAACCGTATGCGCCATCGCAGATTCCGCAGGTGAAAGCAACACGCACATAAACTGCGCTAATTCGTCATTGCGAGTCTTGATTCCTGTAAAACCATCACGGCAAACAACAAACGCCATTAAAGGCCCTTGCAATCCAGGAACTCGCGTGTGAGGGAGCAAAAGACCTTGCCCCATATAAATGCCCTGGGCAATGCGCTCAGAAAGCCCTTTCCATGCCGCCATGGCATCAAACGGATAAGGGCCTTTCACGAGAGCATCATAAGCGTACCCTAAGGCACGATTGAATTCAACCGGCTGTGCGTAAATACGCGTATAAATCGGAGCCATTACTGCAAGGCCCAATCCATGAATTTGAACACTTCAGGATCAGTCGCCTTGGCGATAAGCTTGAATTCGTCAAACAATACGCGGAGCTGAGCCTTGCCCGGTTCAATGTACTGTTCGAACTTTTCAATCTTCTTCACCTTCGAGAGGAAGCAGTACGCACCAAGAGCCTGCATCAATCGCTGCAAACTCGCATGCACAAAGCCTTCCCAGGCATCATCCTTCGTATAAATTCTTGTACCGCGATACAATCCACGCCAATACTCAAAGAAATCTTTGATCATCGGGAGCGGAAGGCAAACGTACGGGTCCCAAAGCAATGACGCAATATCATAGAACATCGAACCGCGACGAGCCCCTTGGAAATCGACGAATGCCACTTCGGAATTCGGACGGATCATGATGTTCTGGCTCTGGAAATCGCGATGCATCAAGACCTTCGTCTGCGCTTCGACAGATACCGCCACCAGCGAATAGAAATTGCGGACAGTTTCCGGAATTTCCGTAATGCCCTTGTGAAGCTTCAAATAATTTTCGGTAAAGTAATCCGATTCCCACTTGAGAGCTGCAAAGTCAAAGCGACGGAGCCAAATTTCAGTGTGATGGCTAAACAGCGGATGGCTTGCATTCTGCCATTGGATAAGCGCATCAATCACTTCCGGATAAAGTATCCGGACACTCCCTGAAAGAACATTGCTCCCGTTCGGGTATGCTTCATCCAGAAGACTGCGCTTGCCCAAATCTTCTTGCAAGACCTGGCAAGATTCTTCATCAACGCAATAAACGCGCGGAACAGGCAAGCCATATTCCCTAAACGTTTTAGAATACTCGACAAAGTGCTTGAAATCTTCGTTTACTTCGGCACTGACCTGCAAGACACACATCCGTTCACCATCGGCAATACGAAAATAACGCCTTCCAGACCCAGCCCCGGCAATAGGGGTCACTGCAAAGTTTTCGGTATAACCATGAGTCAAAAGGTACTCATGAATAATCGGAGAAATTTGAATAGATTCGTTCTGCATGCTTTTAATATACTTAAAGAAAGAGAAAAGTGATAAAGAAAATTTAGTAGGAAGTTGGAAGTTGGCGGTAGGAAGTAGACAGTAGGAAGTGTGCGGTCATCCTCGACCGTTCCCTTTACATCCCTGTTTACTAACCACTAATCACTGTTTACTACTCACGAAAACTTAATTCTTGGATCGACGAGCGTATAAAGAATATCGCTGAAAAGGCGGCCAATCATCGCCATGAGACTGCTGAGGAAAATGATACCCATGACAACATTATAATCCCGATTGACCATGGAATTGTAGTATAAAAGTCCCATTCCATCGATATCAAAGACCTTTTCGATGAGGAGAGCGCCAGCGAACATGAGCGTACAAATTTCAGAAAGACGAGTTGCAATCGGAATCAAGGCATTGCGGAGCGCATGGCGCACGAGAGCCTGATTGAAGTTCAAGCCTTTGGCCAAGGCGGTACGCATGTAATCGCGCCCCAGTTCTTCCAATGCGGAATTCTTCATGAGGAACGTGAGGAACGCAAATTCGCTAATCATGTAGCAGAAAATCGGAAGCGCCAAATGCTGAGCCAAGTCAAAGACCTTTCCGAAGAACGTGAAATCCTCGAAGTCATCGCTCGTGAGTCCACCCAGCGGGAAAATATCCAAGTACGAACCGCCCGCCAAGAAGATGATGAGCAAAATGCCAAGCGCATAACCCGGCATCACGTAGCCCGAAAAAATAAGACCGCTCGTAAACGAATCGAGTTTGCTTCCGTGGTGCACGGCCTTCCACAAGCCAAGCGGAATACAGATAAGATAACTCAAAAAGAACGAAGTCACACCAAAGAAAAGTGAAATCGGGAATCGGCTAACGATAACGTCCCAAACCGGGAGTCCGTACGTGTAGCTTTCCCCGAGATTTAAGTGCAACACGTTCCAAAGCCACGTGAGGTAACGTTTCCAGGCAGGCTGGTCAAAGCCAAAGTACGCCTGGATTTGCGCAATTTGGTCCGGCGAGAGCGCCTTGGACGCATCTACCCCGCCCTTCATCGAAGCCGCTTGCTGTGCACGAGAAATCAACTCTTCCACAGGGCCACCCGGCAAGAGCTGAATCAAGATAAAGCACACCAATGAAATCCCGATCAAAGTCGGAATCATCAAAAGCAAACGACGGAGGATATACGAACGCATGGTTAGGTTTTTAGGTTATAGGCAATAGGTTTTAGGATTAGTTTCACACGCTTCGCGTGTCTCATTAGGGCGGCGAAGCCGTGATTATTAGCCTAATACCTAACCCCTAAAACCTAATACCTTAATCTATCTCATCTTTCCAGAGCGGAGGACGTCCATCATATTGAAGGGCCTTGCGGTGCCGTTTGCAATGTGGCAAGCAAGGAAGTTCACTGCGTCCACGGTGCCTTCGGCGTAAATCTTACGGCCGCAAACATTGTGCTGGAATTCAAAGTGAACCGTGCCGTCTTCGCTATCGAGGCTGTAAGTGTGGAAGGCATGACCGCCAAGGTATTCTTCGGGCACATGCATGCGTTCCATCTGTTCCTTCTCGACGCGGACTTTTTCGATGTCATCTTCAGTAAACTTGAAGCCCATCTTCTGGAACGTTCCGACAACAGCACGAGCCGTACCGCTGGTATCGGCCTTGGTCTTCTGGTGGCTTTCAACGACAGAAAGCTTGTAGCCGCTAAACGCGGTCGGGAATTCCTTGGCGAGGTATTCAATCATCATCTGGAAGGCGACAATCTGCTTCGCCATGTTCGGAGCAATCACGCTCGGGTGGTTGGCATCGGCAACGAGTTTGGCAAGAGCTTCGCGGTCACCACCGGTCGTGCCCATCACAAACGGAATCTTGTGGTTCACGTAGAAAGCGGCGTTATCGTTCACGGCGCTCGGGTGCGTGTAGTCAATGCAAATCAAGTTCGGGTACTTGGCAAGCACTTCGCCAATGCGGGCTTCGCGGTTGGAGGGCTTCAAGAGCTGAATCGTCTTGCCTGCAACTTCGGCTTCGTTTTCAACGATAATTTCACCCGTCAAAGAATACGGGACAAGTTCCAAACCTCGGGCTACACATGTTTCGGCCACGATACGGCCCATGCTTCCCGGAATACCATTAACCATCACTTGAACGGACATAAAATCTCCTGTTGTTTTTTCCGATTGACAAGATAGTAATTTACACACAAAAAAAAGGGCGGGCTTTAGACCCGTCCTCTAAATTCAAGCCGAAAAGATTCGCTTATCTGCCACGAGAGTCAAGCTTATACTTCGGAGTAAGCTTTGCGCCCCTCTTCTTCAATTCCTTGATAAGGCGAGTATAACCTTCGTTCGTCGCCCAATCGAGCACAGAATAGCCCTGACCGCACTTGGCATTAATATCGACACCCTTGCCAATGAGGAACATCATAGCGTCATAGTTGCCAGACTTGACAGCCCAATGAATCGGCAAGTAACCATCCGGGCTGCGGTTTTCAAGCGGAGCACCTGCGTTGGCAAGCACTTCGAGCATGTCAGCCTTGCCCGTCTTAGCGGCGATAAGCACTGCGGTAGACAAGTTTTGCGGGTCAACATTTTCCTTTTTGAGTTGCTGCAAAAGGCGAACGACAACATCTTTATTGCCCATATTCACAGCGTTATCGATAACCGGTTCACCATTACCATTGCGAACATCGGCCTTTGCACCGTGATCGAACAAATAGTTGAGCACCATCATGTTGCCCTTGTTGGCGGCGATAGCGACAGCGTTGTTACCGTTGTCAGCCGGCTGGTCAATTTCAAAAGAAGCCTGGAGGAAAAGAGTCATCTTGGCGGTATCGCTATTAACCGCATAAGAGACAAACTGGTTCGGCGTAAAACCGATCTGCTTTTTCGTCAAATATCTGCGAACAGACTGCGGATCGTTCGGGTCCATGGTTTCTTCACAACCGGTCAACGAAAAAATGAGACCAGCAGCACAGAGAGCCAAGATTTTCTTTTTCATATTATACTCCAGTGATTTTTGAATTTTCAAATCTAAAATTACACTATTTTTTTCAATTTATTACAAAAAAAACTCGATTTTACACTTTTTTTATCGAAAAAAAGCCTCTATTTCTTGATTTTCTTTGTCGTTTTGATTTTTAGTTTCTCATTAATCTTTATCTTCGTGTCTTTAAGCCCATTCCACTTGACGATATCTTCGATTGTTACGCCGTATTGACGAGAAATATCCCAAAGACCTTCGCCCTTCTTCACGACGTGAGTCACCTCTTCGACCTTTGGCGCGCTCGAAACAGGAGCGGCAGAACCCGGAATCTTGAGTTTTTGCCCGACTTTGATGTTCGAGGAATTGCCCATATCGTTCATTTCACGGATTGCGGCAACTGTCGTCGAAAACTTTCTCGAAATAGCGAACAAATTGTCACCCGCTTCGACCGTGTAGATAATCGTCGTGCTGACAGGCTGCTTCTTGGAATTTTTGGAAGACTCCGGTTCTACGGTCTTTTTAGACTTGTTCGACTTTTTATCGGAAGAGTCAACAACCTTCGTTTCTATAACCGGAATTTCGTCATCAATGGCCTTGGACATTTTACGCGGCGGACGGACATAGGCAGGAATAGCCAACGTATCGCCAATTGTCAAACGCTTGGTAAAACCGCTGTTCGCTTGCAACAGCAAGAACACAGGCACTTTGTAATTCTTTGCAATTGCGGCGTAGGTATCCCCCGTCTTGACCACATACTTTTCACCTTTCTTTAAAGCGACCCGCTGTTGCACAAAACTGCTTGGCTTAAGTTCTGGCTTGGACACATAGATTGTATCGCCTTTTTTAACGTTATACCCAGGCTCAATGTTATTCCAAATACGCAAAGATTCCTGAGAAACGCCAAACCGGCGGGAAATGGAGGCCAAATTATCGCCCAACTGCACCACATACGTACGAACTTTTGATGGTTTCTTGCCTGTAGACCTACGCGGTGCAACCTTTACCGGAATAAGGAGCGTACGACCGGGCTTGAGTTTTGTCTTTTTCATGTCATTCGCGCGCTGGATTTCGGACACGCGAACGCCATACTGTTGAGCAATCACCCCAATTGACTCACCTTTGCGGACCTTGTGCTGTTTCCAGCTCGAGAATCCGTTCTTTTCCATGCGGTCATAGTTCTGTACAAATGCCGCACGCGTACCATACGGCAAACGAAGCAAATAGGCATCCCTGTTCGGAGGCGTGCACCACATGGTAAGTTCCATATTCAAGGTGCGAAGCGTATCTTCGGGAACCTTCAGGAACTTGGCAATTTCATCGAGCGAGAACGAATCAAAGACCGTTACCGTATCGTACGCAGGCAGCACTCGCTTTGTGATTTCCACATTGTAATGGTCCGGGAAATGTCCAATGACCATCGCGGCCAAGATTCGAGGCACATAATGCATCGTCTCTTGCGGAAGTTGCAGATCCCAATACGTAACCGGGCGATTTCCCCATGTAGAATCAGCCTTCTTTTCACGAATCAATCGGCGGATTCGACCTTCACCGCAGTTGTAAGCGGCCATCGACAAAAGCCAATCGCCAAATTCAGCATACAAAGTCGAGAGATAGCTCAAGGCGGCTTCAGTCGCCATTTCCGGATTACGGCGCATATCGACCCAAAAATCCTGTTCCAGGCCATAACGCATACCCGTTTCAGGGATAAACTGCCACATGCCAGCCGCTTTCGCACGACTGTAAGCCTTGACGTTAAAGCCCGATTCCACAAGCGCCAAATAAATAAGGTCTCGCGGCATGCGCTTTTGAGCAAGCTTTGTATAGATCAAGGAATCATAAGCGGTCTTTCGAGTGAGAGACCTTGTAATAAAACTCCTTGCAGACGTCGTCATGTAATAAATTTCCTGCATGACGCGTTCGTTGAAGCGAATCGGGAGCGAAAAACGCCCGGCATCCACGGTATCCAAGAAATTTTCGATGACATGCATCGAAACGCTGTCCGCGGCATTTTCGTCGTAAGCGTCAACGCCATCAATTGAGAGGCTATCGACAGAAGACGAATCGCTTTCCTCCTGCTCCGAGAGGTTCGGGTAAACATCCTCTAACGCCTGGACAATCCGCACAGGCATCTGCATTTTATAAATGGAATCTTCAGAACGCGTAAGACGGCTCTTTGTTGAGTCGTACTTTTCCGTCACAAGTAAACGCAGCGATTCTTCGAGATAATGCTTAGAAACAGCCCATTCATGGTTGTCAATTGCCTGAAGACCATACTGATAATAGACCCATGAAGGCCTTGTTGAATCTCCGACAATTTCTTTCCCCGGATTTTTTGCGGGTACATCAATAGACACCTTTTCCGGCTGGATAGGCTTCCCCTGGGTTGACGCGGCAAGCTTCGCCTGCTTCGGAGCGCAGGCGGTCAATAATAAGAGAGCAATTACAAAGCCGAGTCTAACAAATTTATTCGACCATATCACTGGTCGAAATCCATGTCCTCGCCGTAGTCAGACCAAATAGGGTTACGGCCAAAGGAAGGCTTGTCAAAATCGACTTCTTCATCAACTTCTTCTTCTTGCGGTTCTTCTTCTTCTTTGATCAAATCATCTTCTTCGCCCAAATAAGATGGATCCGGTGCATCATCGAACGCATCACTCTTAGGACGACGACCACAATAGTAAGCCTTACTCATTAAGCTAATCCTCCAGTTTACTGCATCAGCCTGTTCATGCCATAAAGAATAACTCCGCACATCGCAAGAGCCGTCACGATTTGCAGGATTATAATAATCCTGTTGACCTTGTACGCCGTTTGCGACTTCCTATGCCACGATGGCAATTTGTTTGCGGAGTTCTTGTTTCTCACTTCGGAAGTGAAATATATACATAAATTTTAAAATGAAAACAGATATTCAAAAAAAATGTCTAAATTCTTTACGAAAAAATGAAACATTTTCTGTTAACTATTCTTGTTTGCGCCATTTTTGTGTTTGCGCAGTCTGGATTTTCCATAAATTCAAGCGGAATCCACGTTCCTGGAGCTCGAACGCTTAGTCCGGGCGACCTGTTTGTCATGGGCGGATTTGAAATGGCAAGCAGCAGCAAACCTGCAAGCCTCGATGGCTATCTTGTCGATGAAACCGGCAAAAGAATCAAACTCGACGAAGATTCCCCATCAAACTCCGTTCTTGGCTACGTCGGCTACGGCATTCTCGACTTTTTAGAAGTCGGACTCAACCTGAACGTCCACTACGACGGAAACGCAGGCAGGACCAAACTCAAAGGTGCGGGTTTTGGCGATATCGGACTCTTGGTCAAGGCTCAACTTCCAAGCCAATCTTTAAGAGACATTTTCAACTTCGCCGCCGCTATCGAAATTTTCATCCCAAGCGGAACTAACGAAAAAGGTTTACGTCCAAGACATATCTGGTACATCCATAAAGACAATTATTCCAATCCCTATTCAGCGGCAGACTTCGCCGTCGCAGGGACTTTATACATGTCCTTAAACATCCACAGGAATCTCCGTTGGAACAACTACGCGGGAATCCTGAGAGCGTTCGAAAACAAAGAAAACACATTCATCTGGGGATCGGGGTTGAACCTGTTCCCGTACGAATGGGTATCACTCGTGCTAGAAGCTTCTGGGGAAACAAAGATTCGTACGTCGGATGTATGGAACGGATTCTTGAACGACCAGCTGAGGTTCTCGCCTGGATTAAAAGTCAGACTTCCGAAATTCACCACACTCTCGTTCAACGTTGACCTTGGCATGGATCTTTTCAGAAAGAGAAAGATGCATCGCGGCCACCCTATTACGGTTAAGAACAAAGGACATGAATATTCTTACAGCGTTCCAGGAAGTCCTCCGCTGGCAGTCTCCATCAAGCTTAGCAGAACATTTGACCTCAGTGGAAAAATTGACGACTTCAAAAAGAAGATCGAGGCATGTCCCAAATCCGGCCTTTCGTTCAAAGAAAGCAAGTACCGTTGCGCCCCCGATGCCGATAAAGATGGCATTGCGGATGACTTGGACTTATGCCCAAACACACCTTCCGAAGTGCTTATTGACGAATTCGGTTGTCCATTCGACAACGATAACGATGGCGTTCCTGACTACAAAGACAAATGCCCAAACACACAAAAAGGTTACCCAACCGATGAATTTGGTTGCATTCGCGATGACGACCATGACGGCATTCCAAATGAATTCGACAAGTGTCCTGAATCTAAAGCCGGTGATGACATAAACGAACACGGCTGTATTCGTGATGACGATGAAGATGGTGTTCCAAACGTTCTCGATTCCTGCCCCAACACGCCTTCAGGACTCAACGTGAACAAGTACGGATGTTTCTTGGATAAAGATAACGATGGCGTTCCCGATGAATGGGACAAGTGCCCGAACAGTTTTGAAAAAGAAATTGTGAACATGTATGGTTGCCCCATCGACTCTGACGAAGATGGCGTGCCAGACTATAGAGACCAATGTGAAAACACACCTCTCAAGGTTGCAGTAGACAGTATAGGCTGCAGACTCGACTTCGATAAAGACGGGGTGTTCAACGAAGACGACCAATGCCCTGACACGCCCGAAAACGCGCCTGTCGACAGCATTGGATGCTCTCTTGATTCTGATAAGGACGGAGTTTTCGACTATCTCGATAACTGTCCGAATACGCTTGAACACACCGAAGTTGACGCTAACGGATGCCCCATCCGAGAAAAAATGAACCTCGATAAAATTGCAAGACGCATTTTGTTCCAAAAAGGTTCCGAAAAGCCATTGAACTCTTCGTACACAGCGCTAAGTGATGTGGTTTCGATTATGCGCCACAACAAAAAAATTGCCATCGAAATCCAATGCAGCGTAAAACCAGGCGAATCCAAAAATGCACAGCAACTTTCGGAAACTAGAGCAACCTTCATCCATGATTTTCTCACAAACAAAGGAATCAAGGAGGAGCGGTTAAAAGCAACTGGCTACGGAACGCAGTTGCCGACAAATACAACAAGCCACTCCAAATTGAACCCTGTCGGAGTCCGAATTCTGCCGTACAATCTAAAGGAAGAGTGAGTTTTAGTTGGTAGAACTTAGAATTAAGCTTATAGAGAAAAGAGATGTTCTAAGTTCTAAGTTCTAAGACCTATCCCTACCATTGAACAAAAGTGCAATGACGAGCGCGACGATAACGTAAAGCGCCACCGCAGAAAACAGCCCGAGAATCTCCGAACCAGAGAGCGCCTCCACTTTAATGTAAAGCAACACGGAAAGAGGCATGGCAAGTAAAAAAAGGATTCCGGGGATTTTCTGTTTCATGAAACGCAAGATAGTAAAAAAGCCGCATGACGCGGCTTATAAAAGGCGATGCCAGAACGGTGTCCGGCATGACAAAGCAGGCGAAGCCTGTCACCCCGGATTTGTACAAGTACAATGCCCTTCGGCTCAGCTATGAAAATGCAAGCATTTTCGCAGCGTTCACCTCGGCTGCATTTATTCCGGGGCCGACTTTTATTACTTCACGGTAATCTGGTACTTTTTGTCACCAGCGTTGACTTGGTAATAGCCCTTGAATCCGCGGAACTTGGCTTCGCCATTTTCGTCAGCAGTGGCATAGAGGTCGGTTGTCCAGACCTTGTGCCACAAGTCGTAAACACGCTTTGCTGCAGGCTTTTCGCGGCCATCAGAAGCAATCATGCCGCCGTTCTTGACCCAGTGACGGTTGTCCCAGAAGCCCCAGAGCACGATGCCATTCACAGCCGGATGGCTAAATGCGGTACGGATAAATGTTTCGAACTTTTGCGCCTGGACTTCTTCGCTGTCGTTCATACCGACCTGCCAATCGCCCACGTCAAATTCCGTGACCTTGATCGGGAGACCAAGTGAAGCGAGCTTGTCGAGACGAGTCTTGATGAGTCCCGGAATCACCGGACGCAGACCAAAGTGGCACTGCACACCGATGCCCATCACAGGAACCTTGCGGTCGAGCATTCCCTTAATCAAACCATAATAGCGATCCGTTTCGCCTGCGGCAACAACATTGTAATCGTTGATGTAAAGGATTGCCTTCGGGTCTGCACGGTGAGCCCACACGAATGCGCTATCGAGAACTTCCCAACCGCACTTGTTGAACGTCCAGGATTCGTGAATCGGTTCGTTCCACACGTCGTATTCCGTAATCTTGCCCTTGTATTCCTTGAGGTCGCGATAGATACGAGCCTTGAGCTTTTCGGCCATTTCTTCGCAGCTACCCTTATTGCTGTAGTGCTTGTCGAAGCCGTAGCCCTGATGACTCCACATGAGAGCATGACCGCGGAGTTTCCAATGATTCTCTGATGTGAAGTCCGTGTATTCCTTCATTTCTTCACGCTTGATTTTGCCCTTCTTCAGTTCGTATTCCGGCCACTTGAACTGGTTTTCGGAAACGCCATGCCAGAAGTATTTCTTGGCAGCATTGCGGTACCATTTTTCAGTGCTATCCTTCGTATCGTAGAGAGCGAGAGCTGTACCAAACGGGAAAGAATGACGCAAGAGTTTTACGTGGACTTTTTCACCCGGATTTGCCTTGACCACAAAATCGGCCTTGCGGAGGCTATCGATGCGAGAGTCAGCGGCTTCGTACCACGCCGGGTCCGACATTTCATCCATCTTTTCAACTTCTACATCGTCGATTTGCATCCAGCCCTTCTTGAGGCCAATCTGGAATGTGATATTGTTAAGACCATAGCCCTTCTGGTCAGCCAAGAAAATCATTTCATAAGTCTGCCACTTGTCCGTCAAATCAAACGAAGCGCTTTCTTTTTGGCGGTAGTCCGGAGGGCCGCCCTGCACCACAGAATTGATAGGCATGTTGCCTTTGGCCTTGAACGAAAGCTTGTAAAAACCGGAGTCCGCCAAGAATTTGGGCGGCTGGAGCTGCAAGCCCCACCACGGATTCGGAAGTTCCTTCACGATGACCTTAGCACCCTGCGAACCATCGACACCGAGCCCCTGCACCGCAATCTGCGATTCCGCTTTTGCCGGACCATCGGGATTGTTCCACAAATACCAGCCACCGTCACCGTATTCCATATCGCCATTATTCAACTGTGCAAATGATGGCACAGAAAACGCCATGGCAACGGTCGCCGCAATCGCAAGAGCTTTTTTGTTCTTTAAAATCATGAAAACCTCAATTCAGTTATTTCTTGCTTAAATATACACTTGAACAGGGAATTCTGCGAGCACAAAGCCCCTTTTTAACCCGAGTATAACACAAACATTGTAAATTGTGTAGCAAGTGTATCATCAATCAAAAAAAACATCACCACTGGTAATTCTATAGTTGACAAAATGAACGTTTTTGCAAACAGTTGGTTGCAAAATTTACACATTCACACTTTTTTCAAAATTACCGATGTAATTTAAAGCCTCTAAACTTAACGGAGGCATAATTGTGAACCAATCTATTCCAGAAAAACTGAAAGGTAAAACATACATCGACCCGAGAACCGATACTGGATTCAAAAATCTGTTCGCCAGCAAGGATGCCATTAAGGATTTTGTTGATGGAATTTTGCACTTGAAAGGCGACGACCAAATCAAGAATCTGAAATACTCGTTCGATGAAGCGATTCGTTTCATGGTTCCCAAGGAACGGAAAATTTCTCTGGACGCATTTGCAACTACAGGAACCAATCGATTTCTCAATATCGAAATGCAGAAAGCAGACCACGGATTCTTTATAGACCGAACAGTGCTGTACAAAGCGTTCTTGATCATCAAGGGCAAACAGGAAATGGAGAGAACAGAAGAATTCAAAGCACTTACGAAAGAAGAGAAGGAGGGCAAACGATACGAAATCCCAGAATGCATTTCCATCTGGATTTGCAATTTTGAATTACCGCAGACAATGGGAAATTACATTGACGAATGGGCTATCTACAGCAAGGAATCACTAAACAAAGGGCATACTGAAACAATTTTCCCTAAAAATAAGTATATTATGGTTAATCTGCCAAGGTTCAACAAAACCGCAGACGAAGTGAAAGACCCCGTTGACATTTGGCTTTATGTGCTCAAACACGCGCATGAAGGCAAGCCCCTCCCCAACTTTGGGAACGACATTGTCAACGAAGCCTTGAACCGCATCAAAATCGAAAATCTGGACAAAACAACCTTAACTGAAGCGGAGAGAGAAATGACTACAAAAGAAGAACTTGCTTGTTGTTTCGCTTATGCGAAAATAAAAGGTGAAGAAGAAGGGCGGAAGGTTGGCTTGGAAAAAGGCAGAAAGGAAGGCTGGGAAAAAGGCAGAGAAGAAGCAAGAAAGGAAGCTGATGAACAAGCTAAACTCGAAATTGTCGATGCAATGTTCGCAAAGACCAAATTGACCGACGAAGAGATTTCTGCAGTTTCAGGCATTTCGTTGGAAGAAATCCAAAAGCGTCGTACGCAACGGCAATAATTTGTAATAAAAACTATAAGTTTCACCCTAATACATAGAATTATGGGATTTCAACGAAATATTGGTCTTCAATGAGGTTATTTTCATATTTCTCTCTTTTATCCCAATACCATCCTGTATAATGATAAAGAGTGTCATTTGAACCTTCAAACACGATTGGCTTCATTTTACTCCAATCAATATTAAACCTAGATCTACTCAAATATTTCGCTGTATCAGAACCTAAATACACCTGAGTTAGCAAAACAGAGCGAAAATGGCAGAATCCCAATCATTATATATTTAAACATCAGATAACTATTCCTTATTCTAGCAACAATAAATTAATATTAATTTCACCAATAAACAAAAAACGACATTTTGTCAATTTCCTTGGTTACCTACACTCCACCAAGGATGCACTTGTAAAATTTAGCACGACTATCGAGGAATAATTATCTATTTTATGGTCATGCACTACAAACCTTATCGCGATTTACTTTTGGAATTGTTCCCGAACTATCTCAAGGTTAGGAAGCTCCCGCTCAACGGCGGCATGAGCTGCCCGAACCTTGATGGAACCAAGGGATTTTCGGGATGCAGCTACTGCAACAACCGCAGTTTCAGTCCTGTTTTTGACGAAGCAAAAGTCTCAATTCAAGAGCAACTCGAAAAGTACGTTCCGAAACTTCGCGACAAGTATCCGAATGCAGGCATCCTCGCCTACTTGCAGCCGTACACGAATACGCACGCGCCGCTTGAACCTCTGCGCGAAATCATCGATCCGATTATCAAGCACAAGGAAATTGCAGGGCTTGCGATTGGTACGCGCCCAGATTGCCTTGAAGACGAAAAGATTGAATACCTTGCAGAACTCAATCGCAAGAAGCCGATTATCGTTGAAATCGGACTTCAGACCGCAAACGACTTGACGCTTGCCGGCATCAATCGCAGGCACACGCTTGCGGAATTTGAAGACGCTGTAAAGCGCTGCCAGTCCGCAGGTCTCACGGTCACAACGCATGTGATTGTAGGGCTTCCCGGCGAAAAAATGGAAGACTTTAAGCACACGGCACAAGTCGTTCACGACTTAAAACTTGCAGCAGTCAAGATTCACCCGCTCCACATTGTCGTAGGCACGGTCATGGCGCAAGATTTTGCCAACGGCGAAGTCAAGCTCTTGACGTTCGAGGAATACTGCGAAGCGGTCGCCGAGATGATCAAGATTATCGGCAAGGATATCGCGATCGAACGCTTCAGCGGCGAAAGCCCAAGCGAGCTCTTGATTGCACCGAACTGGTGCGGAGAACGCGACAAGATTATTGCAACAGTCGAAAAATTGCTAGATAATCATTAGTCAATAGTTATTAGTGGTTGGTGGTAAGGGGGCCAAAATGTCAATGCTGTTTACTATAATTTCTTTCGTCTCTCGTCTATAGGGCGTAATCCCGTTCTTTCGTCTTAATAAAGAGGGGAAAATGAAACGTATTGAAGACTACATTATTGCAGTTCCGGATTTTCCGAATCCGGGAGTTTTGTTCCGTGATATCACGGGAATTTTGAGCGATCCCGATGGACTAAAGCTTACACTGGATGCGTTTTACAAGGTTCTAAATGGCCTAGAATTCGATGTCGTTGTCGGGTTAGAAGCGCGCGGATTCCTATTCGGAGTTCCAATCGCAGAGCATTTCCACAAGCCATTTGTCCCAGAACGCAAGAAAGGAAAACTCCCCCGCGAAACCGTCGAAGTGACTTATAATCTTGAATACGGGACCGCCTGCATGGAAGTCCATAAGGACGCGATTAAGCCAGGGCAACGCGTCGTCATCGTCGATGACTTGCTCGCCACAGGTGGAACAGCAAAAGCAGCCGCCCATCTCGTAGAGAAAATGGGCGGCAAGGTTGAATGCTTTGCTTTTGTTATTGAACTTTCAGACCTTAAAGGTCGTGAAGTTCTTGACGGCTATCGCGTAGAATCTCTAACGAAATATTAAAGCAAATGGTAATGGCGGACAGACCAATTAAACTCGCTTGAATATAAGCGATGTATTAATGCCGCCAAACGCAAAGTTGTTCGACATGAAGTATTCCACATCCATTTCACGACCGGAGCCGGTAATGTAATCGAGCGGAGCACACTGTTCATCGACATTTTTGAGATTCAAGTTGGGGTTAAACCAGCCGCGATTCATCATGTTGATGCCGAGCCAAGCTTCAATACCACCGCATGCGCCTAACGTATGTCCGATATAGCTCTTAAGGCTCGAAATAGCGACAGAATGTCCATTAAAGGCATTGTACGTAGCCCAACTTTCAGCAATATCGCCATGACGTGTTGCCGTACCATGAGCGCTCACGTAACCAATCGCTTCCGGTGAAATTTCAGCACCCTTGAGAGCAAGTTCAAGCGCAATCTGCATCGTCTCTTTTTTCGGCTGCGTAATGTGGTCGCCATCGGTATTGTGTCCAAAGCCGACAAGTTCCGCATAGATGTGCGCGCCACGAGCTTTTGCATGTTCGTATTCTTCGAGAACGAGCGTTCCTGCACCTTCGCCAATGACAAGACCATCACGGTCGCGATCAAATGGAGCAGGCGTCAATTCAGGAGTATCGTTTTTGACGCTCGTTGCAAACAAGGTATCAAACACAGCCGATTCCGTAGCGTCAAGTTCATCAGCACCACCGGCAATCATCACATCTTGCATGCCGTACTTGATGGCTTCATAAGCATAACCGATTGAAAGGCTTCCACTTGTGCAAGCCGTATTCGTCGTGATAATGCGACCTGTCGTACCAAAGAAAACACTCACGTTCACAGCACAAGTCTGTGGCATGGAACGGATGTAAGTCGTTGCTGTAATCTTGGAACAATCATGAGGCGGCTTCAACATCGAGAAGAAATCCAACAAAGGATTAATGCTGCCCATCGAAGAACCGTAAGCCACACCAACGCGACCAGACTTCAACAAATCAGCCTCTTCGGCAAGACCTGCACACTGGATTGCTTTATCCGCAGATGCAATCGCAAGTACCGCCACACGGCCTGCACCGCGAATTTTCTTGCGGGAATATTCCGGCAAATCATACTGAATCGGACAAGCCAAACGCGTATTCATTTGTGCATACCGATCCCAATCATTCATGCGGACAATTCGATTTTTCAGAGTCTTGAGAGATGCAAAGACATCGTCAAGTTCCATACCCAACGAAGAAATGCAACTGCCTCCGGTAACGACTACGCGACGATTCATGCCAAGCCTCCATTTACAGAAATCACTTGGCGAGTGATGTAGGCCGCCCCTTCCGAAAGCAAGAACACGACTGTTGCGGCAATTTCTTCAGGCTTACCGACACGTTTCATCGGGATGGCGGGCAAAATCATATCGAGCGGAGCATCCTTGATCATTTCTGTTTCGATAACACCTGGAGCAACGCTATTTACCGTAATATTGCGGCTCGCAAGTTCTGTAGCAAGAGCTTTTGTGGCCCCAATGAGGCCCGCTTTTGAGGCGCTGTAATTCACCTGTCCACGATTTCCAATAATTCCAGACACTGAAGAAATCGTGATAATGCGGCCCCTACGCTTACGGCACATCGGCATCACGAGCGGATGAACGACATTATAAAAACCGTTCAAGTTGGTATTCAAGACCTTGTCCCAGTATTCATCCGTCATGGCAGGGAAAGCGGCATCGGCACAGACGCCAGCATTCGTGACAATGCCATAATACACACCATTTTCGGCAATATCTTTTTCAAGAACTTCGCGACATTGTTCACGATCGCAAATATTGAACTGCAACGTACGAATATTTCCACCATTTGCACGAATGCGTTCAGCAAGTTCATCAATCGAAGCTGAGTTTCTATTATAATGCGCAACGACTGTATACCCTTCTTTTGCTACCGCTTCGGCAATAGCAAGGCCAATACCGCCACTGGCACCAGTAATCAAGACAGATTTTGTATTATCCATATTCATTCCTCAAATTCAATTCATGCCCAAGGCTGCCTTGGGATCATCGACTTCAACCGTATTCAGAGTTGCTGTTACTGCGATTTTATCACCAATTTTTGCAACGCCATCAAATGTAACCGCTTTATCCATTCGAACCGTTTCATGAACTGAGACTATAACCGTTTCGCCTTCTTTAAAAACAGGGATATCAGCTTTAAAACTACTCACGCTCATGATAAAGCCAACCTTCGGCTTTTCACCTTTTGTGCGACCATAAATTCCAGACAAAGCAGAAATACTTTGGGCCATATATTCAAAAGCAACCCAAGCTGGGATCCCACCAAGATCCTCTTCATAGAAGAGGTTATTGCGAGTCACATCGATTTCCGTCGTTATGCAAACGTTTTCAATACTATAACTTTGCACTCGATCAAGCAAAAACATTTTGCCCTTATGCGGAACAAGTTCGCTCACCAATTCTTTTGTTTTAAATTCTTCAATCATGCTAAACCATTTTCAACAATCAAGGACACATTGCAACCGCCAAACGCAAAAGAATTGCTCATGCAATATTTGAGCTTTTTTGCCGTTTCAAGAGGCTGAACCAAATGCACTGGTGGAAGTTTCGGATCGACAATTCCATCAAAAAGATGGGCCGGGAGTAAACAGTCTTCTCCATTTTGAGCGGCTCCGCTTTGCAATGCAAGGCAACAGAAAGCAAGTTCCAAAGCCCCAGCGGCTCCAAGTGTATGCCCCGTCAAAGCTTTAGTCGAGCTAACAGGAACATCTGCATGATCCGCTTCGCCAAAAATACGATTCACGGCCCGGCTTTCCATGGCATCGTTCAATTCCGTTCCGGTCCCGTGCAAATTCACATAACCAATTTCAGAAGCACAAATGCCTGCATCTGTCAGAGCCGCCTTCATGGCCTGATAAGCCCCTTCCCCATCGGCACGCGGAGCCGTAATATGGTCTGCATCGGCACTTTCGCCAAAGCCAATGACTTTGAGATTTTTGCAATCCGGAACACAAAGCTCGGCACAAGGCTCTTTAGTTACAACAAAGAAAACGGCTGCATCACCAAGCGTAAGGCCAGAACGGTTCGCGCTAAACGGATTTGTCGGACGGTCACTCATCGCCTCAAGCGAGGCAAATCCAAGAATCACCGAGAGCGATGCAATATCCACACCGCCCACAATCGCGACATCGCAATTACCGGCATAAAGGTTATTACGGGCCGATACAAAAGCACTGGCACTAGACGCACAAGCAGTCGAATGAACCGAAGTCATTCCCGTAATGCCAAAACGTTCAGCAATAAAACGTACAGGAAAATCGGCTCGCTGGTAATCCAGAACATAACCTTCAGGGAACGAACCCGTTTCTTTAAAGCACTTCAAAGCGGCAACCGATGCTTCAGAACCATTATCACAAGAGCCCAAGAAAATGCCCACACGATTTGCACCAAACTTTTCAACAGCCTTGCGAACTGTAGAATCAATCCCAACCAATGCAGCCTGTGAAAGCCTATTCACGCGATTGTCAAACTTTTTATCAGAGACCGCCGGAAGCGTTTTAGGATCGATCGTCGCCGCCGGTCGCATCACTCCCGCCACATCGTACTGCGTAAAAACACCACAAACGCCTTTTACCAGTTTGTCAAAGACAACCGTTTTTTCGCCACCCAAGATGCAGTGGAAACTAAAATCATTGATGTATAAAGGTCGATTCATTAGGGATTGCCCAAAGTAATGTGGTACTGATAACGGCGCAATTCATTCACAAAATTAATTTCATTGCCTTTACGAACAATGCGAAAAATCACGTTACCATTTTCAGTCAGCAAGCGTTCAAAAGCCTCATTATCGCCAGTCGATGTCGTACCATCGCTTACTCCAGGACGCTTTTCGACAAATAGAAATCCCGCTTTTTCAAAGTTTTTCTGCAATACTTCAAACGGGTAAAAGCAAGCTTGCAGATCGGCAAGCACATACTCCGCCTTCATCTTTTCGACATCCATCACCGAACTCGAAAAATGAATGGAATCATGGGCGTAAGTCAATTCGGCAAGCGTTGTTCCGAAACTTCCAAAGAGGACTACCGAAAGAATCGTATCGTTTGCACGAACCCAAACTTCACTGCTAAATGTTGTGGAAGAAGTATCGGACTGCGATTTTTCCATCCCCTTGCTGAACGACCCTTCCATGTGTTGAACTTCATCAATAGAACCGACCATGGCTTGCGTAGGCAGCAAGTTCACAAACTTTGAATCAGAATAGTAAATGGGTGTAGATTCAGACTTCACAAGCGCATGATGGCAAGACGTGGCGCAAACGCAACACAACATCAAACATACAAGCACGAGGATTTTTGAGTCCAACTTCATATTTAGACCAAAGTTAGAAAAATTTAACGTTTTCCACTCAATGGAGAAAGGAGAAAACAACAGAAAATGCCAAGCAAAACGGCAAATCCAAAAGTCGCTACCGGCGTAAAACTGCTAAAGGCCAAAATTCCAAAAGAAATAATTGTCGTCATCGCCGAAAGCATTACCGCAAGCGTAGTCGTCAAATTATTGCAACCCCCTTCATTAAAGAAGAGTGCGTAGTCAATGCCAATGCCTAAAGTTAAGATTACCCCTACAATCGCAAAGAAATTAAAGTCCACTCCCGCATAGCCAAATATCGCCGCCAAGAACAAGCAGGCAAGAACCGGAGCTCGGATAATCCGGACCGCGGTTTTAAATTTATAAACTAGAACAAGAATCAAAAAAACGGCAGCATAAGCACATGCCACAAGCTGAAGCGACACATGCGAAATTTTCGTCAAGGCATCGTTAATGTTGTGCATTTTGTTCACCGCATAAACATTCGGCAAATCCTTAGCCAAGGCTACCGCATCAAATTTTTTCGAGACATGAAGCGGGAATACGGCACTGTAAAAACGACGACTTGACGAATCGCCCACAGCACCAATCCAAAGCATCTTGAGCATCGAACGGAACGATGACGGAATCGAAGGCGAATCGACAATAGATTTCAAATCAACAATATTCGCACCGGTATTTAGCCCAGCCACAAAAGCAGAATCATGTTCCACTCCAATTCCACGCAAGTGGCTATTCACAGAATCCGCAAGAAAGTCCGTTATATTCTGCAAAGAATCCGAAGCAAAGAACAACCGACGAAATCCTTCATAGGTCATAGCCTGAGTTCTTGCCGATGGTACAAATGCCGATGTCGCAAGGTGCGATTTCAACAGAGATTTTTTTTCAGCATCCACAAGACGCTCAGTCAAAGCTTCTTCGCTCTGCAAAACATCTTCTTCGCTTTCGCCTTCTACAATAAAGTAATTTTCAGAAATTCCAAGATTGCTGAGTTTCGCATTCAAAGCTTCAGCCATTTTCATTTCATTGCTCATCGAATAAAGGGTTCGCAAATCAGTGTGGATGTTCAGCCAATAAAGCCCGGGCATCAAAGCAGCAACAAAAAGAATAGCGACAAGCCATCCCGCTTTTTTAGGAAAATACGAATAAAGTTTTAAAAAAGCGGCCGGCACCTGAGTCGGGAGGGCAGCCACGTTTTTCTTAAACTTTCTCGATTTCGAAATGACATTCCTATCAAAGAAAGCATCGAACAAAAGCGTAATCGAGAGGAACGAACTCAACAGTCCGACCATCGAGAAAACGGCCATTTGGCAAAGCAACGGGAACCCGGCAAAAGTAAGAGCGAAATAGCTAAATTCCGTTGTCATAAATCCAAGCAGCAAACTCTTGAAAATAAGGCTACGCACGCTACGAGAGCCAGAAACATCAGCCGATTCAGCCCTACGCTCTTTCCAATGCGTCCAGAAATGCACCGCATAATCAATGCTCACGCCAATCACGCTCGTACCAAACACAAACGTAAATACATGAATGTTTCCAAATACAAACCACGTGAACGAAAGTGCCGAAATTATCGCAATGGCAATCGTTGAAAGCGTTGCAAAAATTGGAAGCGGAGAACGGAAAACGTAAAGCAGCAACAGCAAAATCAGCACCACAGAAATTCCCGAAATCACGGCTATTTCGGATTTTGCTTCGCGAGAACTTTCAAAACTGTGGAACGGCACGCCAGATTTTGCAATCACAAGCCCGGCATAGTTCTTTTTCAACGAATCAAGCATTCGATCCAACCGGCCCAGAACATGGTCATCCGAAGCCATTGAAGGGATTTTTTCCGAAAGCACGGCGCTCCACATCACATACGAAACATTGGAATCATTTGCCGCAAGCACGCCTTCGCGGAGTGAAAATCGCCCCGACATGGAGAAGGAACGCTGCATAAATTCTTCAAAGGCAGCCTCCCCCATCAAAAATGGATCTTCTTCCAAGCGGTTCAAATTCGCATAAGAAAACACGCCATAAATTTTTGTCAGCGCATTGAATTTCAGCGTTTCCAGATTCTGCGACGTTAAAGCCTCGCGAACGTTAGCGCCCTGAACCGTATAACGATTTTTGTACAAGAAATCATGCGTTTCGTCAAACGATTTTTCATCGACATAAAAACGCACTTCGTCAAAAGAGGAATCCTGCGCAAAAGCACTATCCAAAGCAACGGCTGCAGATCGAGCTATATCAAAATTTTCATGCCCGACAAGGACCGTAATATTACGCATGGTGCGAGCGCTAAGCACTTTTTCCGCAGCACTCACATTTTTCATTTCATTGGAATCTGGCAACACCGAGTACAAATCGGAATCCATCTTCCACGGGACAGAAATTCCAAGAGCAATCAGGATAGCGTGAATGACCACCCAAAGAATTACTCCTGTTTTTGCGTTCAAAATTTTTCTGTCCATGCTTTATAACCTGTTCAGCGGCCTTTCAATATCTTTCGTTTGTTTCAAAAACTCGTAAGTCACAGGATTTCCATCCCCATCCATAATTAAAACGCGATTCAACGACGGCACAAACGGCGTGGATGATGTATCCAAAGAAAACGAAAAGTCCATCACTATATTCGCAATAACTTTTCTCATGGCCGGCTCGCGCGGCACAAGTCCAATTTTCATCTCAAATTCACCAGGAGCTTCGTAAAACACCTTGAATTTTTTTTCCAATTCCGAGATATCCCCAAAAAGTATCGCCTTGATAACCTTAGAAAATTCAGCAAAAACTGGGTTATCCTTCGTCGCAATCGTCCGCACGGAACCATTCGCACTCCGTTCCGTTACCGATGTATCGGTCACGGTCAACTCCGAAGGGAATGGTTTTTGCGTTTTCCAGACCACACCTTTTTTTTTAGAAATATTAAACGTTCCTGTAGAAACAAAATCGCGATTCAACTTCTTTATGGATTTGGTCTGCTTAAATTCGCCTTCAACCCCTCTAAATTTTTTCATTGGAGCTAATAGACGAGACATTTCGACTTTAGAAGCGGCTGTCACCGGATGGTCAAAAACATCGGCAAACGCCCCGCCGCACAAAGCCACGAGCGTCACAAGAAACAAACGTCGAAAAATCCATAAAGAAAGCATAAGCGAATCCTTTTACTTTTCATTTTCACGTTCAAGGAACGCCCGCACCTTATCGACAAAGCACGCCGGGCACGCCCAAAGCGATTCTTTAGTCTCCATATCGACCGCCATTTGCGTACTTTCGGCCTTCGTCAATACGGCACCGGTTGCGGCATCCTTAAACTTGTACGAGAGCTTCATGCAGACTTCGTATTCGTCCAGCGTCACCTCGGCACGAATTTTCTGCATAAAGATCATCGGACGCACATATTTAATATGCAAATCTACGACCGGCCAGACAAATCCGCTTTTCGTCATTTCGTTGTAATCATACCCAATTTTCTTGAGCAGAGCGCAACGAGCCACTTCCATGAACTTCACATAGTTGCCGTGCCATGCCACTTGCATAGAATCGACATCGTAAAATTCAATCTGGAATTCAACGGTTTCCTTAATTTTCTTAGCAGCCATAAATTCACATATCTCCATTAAACGTCATAGAACTTGCTACGAATCAATTCCAATGTGTTGCGCAAATCCTTTTCGAGTTGACGGTCACATTCCAACGGTTCAAATTTCGAGAACACCTGGTCGTATGTCGTTTTCAAGTTCTTGATGCGATCTTCCGAAATTTCATTGCGTTCCAAGCGAATACGAAGTGCCTGAGCCGAAGCCAACAGTACGGCGGCCGCCACCTGTTCCGAAAGTTCCAAAATGCGGATACAGTCACGTGCTGCAATCGTGCCCATACTGACCTTGTCCTGATTATGGCATTCGGTAGAACGGCTGAACACGCTCATCGGCATCGTGAGGTGGAGCGCTTCGGCGGTCCAAGCCGACACGCCAATCTGCACCGCCTTAAAGCCGTGGTTGATATCGTAATCGCCCTTGCTTCCGGCCAAATTAGGCGGCAAATTGCGGTTGAACTTGATATCGACAATCATCGCCAACTGACGATCCAAAAGGTCTGCAATATTGGCAATCATGTTCTTGAGCGTATCCATAGCGAGGCAAATATGCCCACCGTAGAAATGCCCACCATGGAAAATATTCTTCGTAAACGGATCGACAATCGGATTGTCGTTTGCGCTATTCAATTCCACTTCAATCAACTGGCGCAGGAAAGCACTGGAATCGTAGAAAAGCCCTATGATATGCGGAGCGCAACGCAAAGAATATGGGTCTTGAATTTTTTCGGGAACCACATTTTTTACCACATCAAGATTCAAGGCATCGCGCATTTTCTTTGCTGCAACGCCAAGCCCTGGATGCGGTTTTGCTTCGAACAAGCGTTCATAATAGTGATAAGCATTCCCTTTCATGGCCACCGTAATCATTGCGGTAATGCGGCAAGCCAAATCAGAAAGGTATTCCGCACGGGAATACGCCATGCAGGCAACGGCATTCATCGCCGCCGTACCATTCATAATGGCAATAGCTTCTTTCGGGCGGAACTTGTGCGGAGTAATTCCCAATTCCTTCATCACGTCCAAAGAAGAACGACGTACACCCTTGTACATCACGTCGCGTTCACCAATCACGGCACCCGCCAAGTACGAAAGCGGAGTCAAGTCACCACTAGCGCCAACAGAACCTTCCTGCGGAATGAATGGCAAGATATCGTTCTGCAAAAATAACGTGATGATTTTCAAAAGCGCATAGCTCACTCCCGAAAATCCCTGAGCAAGCGTGTTCAAACGAACCGCCATAATCGCGCGTGTCGTTTCGACATCAAAGTAATTACCGAGGCCGCAACCATGAAAACGCGTCAAATTGATTGGAAGCTGGTAATAATGTTCCGGAGGCAATACCTGCGTGCAAGAATCGCCATAACCCGTCGTCACACCATAAATGCCGCCATGTTCAGCCAACGCTTCATCCAGAAATTCTACACCAGAATCAATCATCTTCTGGAATTCAATTGAATCATCCAGCTCCACCAAGGCTTGCTTTTTAGCGACTGCCACAACATCTTCAATAGAAAGTTTACCTTTCCCGATTATAACAGTTTTCATTACTTTATTCTCCAATTAATTTAACCTTCCCAAAAATTGAAAAAATTATACCACTGATACGGATGCTTTACGCACAACCGTTCCAACACTTCGGTATATTCGCGCAGCAATTCTTTTAAACGTTCAGGCCGATCCTTGCGTGAACAATTCAAAGAAGTCTTGGATCGTATCACATGAAACTCATAAGTAGAGCGAATATTAAAGTCCTTTTTACGGACTGCAAAAATAAAGTAAACGGGAGCATTTAAAATGCCCGCCAACGAAAACGCACCTTCCGGGAAACTTGCGGATTCCCCTAAAAAATTAGTCACAAGGTTTCTATTTCTAGAATTTGCAGAAGTCCGGTCCCCAGCAATAACGACAAGGTTTCCTTCCTGAATTTTTTCTTTCATCCATATTGCTGAATCAACACCAATACTATTCGCATCGATAATTTTATCAATAAGATCAGGATTCAATTCCCGAAGAAGCGAGTTGAATTTTGTCGTTCCCGAAAGATCGACAACGGGAAATACCTCAAATCTTTTTTTAGTGAGAAAACCATCATATTCCGTGAATGAACGGAGCATTTCCATATTGCCCAGGTGAGAGCATATAACAAACGCGCCTTCCCCACGATTCAGCTGATCCAAAAACAAGCCCATATCGTCATCTTGACGTTCAAAACGATTTATGCTGATGGCCCCCTTCCAACCCAGCAACTTTTCCATCATCGACAACGCAAACGAATAGACATGTTTGTACGTTCCTAAAAAATCCGAACGTTTGCCGCTTACCTTACTCAAATGGTCCAGATAAATTCTGGAACGTGCACGGACAGGAGTCGCTCCAATCCAAAAGAAAAAACAAACTACAGCCGTAATGATTTCGACCATGAAAAGCGGCAGATGACATGCAACCCAAAGCATAAAACGGAAATGCCAAAGACTGCCGCCCACTTCCTTGATATCGGACCAGTGTTCATTATCAACAGTTGAACCTGGATTTTTTTTCTGAGAATCCGACATTACTTTTTAAAAATCCGTCGTGCTAGAATCAATGGACTGCGAAGAATCAAGCCCAGACAAAGCTTTGTATGCGTCAACGATATCGCCACATTGTCATGGAAAAGCCTAAAATTGGACACGCCGTCTTTAGGATAAGAAACTTTAATCGGGTAAAAACGCAACTTGACGCCCGCCCAAGAAAGCCTGACAAGAATTTCAATGTCAAAACCCATGCGGTCATTGCGGAATTTTTTTGCCGCCGGCAACGACGTCGCCAAAGGATAAACGCGAAAACCGCACATCGCATCGGGAATTTCACGGGATAGCGTCTCTATCGTCACCCAGAAATTCGTAATCTTGCGACCGCTTTCGCGAGACTTGGGAACAGAATCGTCGTATTGCGGAAAACCGCCAATCATATCGTTAGGATGTTTTTTTGCCGCCTTCACAAAGAACGGTATTGCGTCCATGTCATGCTGCCCGTCGGCATCCACCTGGAGAGCATGTGTAAAACCAGCATCGACTGCGGCAATCATTCCCGAACGGACGGCACCGCCTTTCCCGAGATTGACTTTGTTTGTCACCAGCTGAACTTTGGGAAATTCATTTGCAATCTGCTCGAGAATTTCGTGACCTGCGGGCGTATTTCCGTCATCGACAAGAACAACAGGTAACTCATAAGAAACCAGCTTTTCGACGACAGCTCGCGATGCACTTTCATGCCTATAGACAGGAACGATTGCACACAGATTGATATTTACGTTTTCCGCTCTAGCCAAGGGATTCCTCCGAATTCATGGTTAAAGAGCCGTTAGAAAGAATCTTCGGAACGTCATTTTCGGCAGCAGGAACATGAGTATAAGTGAACGAGACCTTCGCCGATTCTGCATCATACTTCACATTCAGAATCACAGGAACATCCGGCAAAATCGGGCCAGCAAACTTTGTTCGGTGAATTTTCGAAAGCGCTTTAGGGACATCCAAGAAATTCCGTGCTATACGGAGCACCATATCGACCTGCACAACAGCAGGCAACAACTTAAATTCTGGGAAATGCCCATCATAATAATCGCTCGTCGAGGGGAACAGAATTTTTCCCGTCCAAACGCCAGGTTCCCGGCGGAACTTCAGAATTTTGAAATTCGAACTTTCAGCTAAATTAAACAAAGCCTGAACATCGCGCATGCGAATCTTGCCTTCTGTGTTCTGCGGAAGTTCTTCAAGATAACGCCATTTTTTCGGAGAAACCGTATTTTCAATAAACTGCAACAAATAATCATGGAAATAATTATTGATGGCGAGTTTCGGTGAACCTGCAAATTTTTCAAGTCCGGCATCGTTCAAAACAATAGCCGCCGCCAAATACTGGCGTTTCCCGACCATCGGAACAACACGCACATCACGCACCAAGCCCGTCTGCTTCAAGCGATTTTCAACCTCAGGAAGCGAGATTCGCTTTTCTTCGATCTTTACAATAGAATCGGAACGACCTTTCAGTAAAAAGCGTCCATCATCGTAAAGATCCACAAGGTCTCCCGTCGTAAAACCATCTTCTTCCAGAATGTAACTCGACTTGATATTCAGGCAACCATTTTCGGCAACACTCATCTTGCAAACTTCAAACGGAGTCCAGACAGCTCCATTTTTTGACTGTCGATAAGCAATGCCACCCGTCTCCGTACTGCCATAAATTTCCATCGGCCAAAAACCAGTCAGTTCACTAGCCTTTTGAGCCACTTCAACCGGAAGCGGACCACCCGAAGAATAAATAATCGGAGCGCATTCAAAACCGATGGGCTGATTCGTTTCTGCGGCCAAGCGTTTCAAAAATGCAGGGCTCGAAGCCACCACAGCAGACGTTCCCAACAAATTCGCAAATTCCGTCGGGAAATCAATACGATGCCTGCGGAACGGAAGTCCCGTTGCAATCGGGAGCAGAGCCGTAAACAACAGACCGTAAATGTGATGATGGTTTACCGTGCTAAAGACCTTACGATTCACCCAGTCATTTCCAAAGACCTTCACAAGCTCAAACAGTTCATTTTCAAACTGCATAAATAGTTTGTACACAGCTTTCGGCTCACCAGTCGTCCCCGATGTGTACATCACCATCTCGGCTTTGGACTTATCAAACTTGTCAAACTTGACCGGGCCCCCAGCAACATTCTCAGCAAGCACATCCTGAATCATTGTAGCGGCACCGCCAGCAAATGGTTCATCGGTCAAAAATCCATATTCCGGTTTCCTGATTTCCTTGATAAATGCGTCCTGCCTATTCGCAGTCACAAGAGCCTTACGCCCACTCTGGAGCATTGCCAAAAGCGCAACCGTAAAGAAATACGAATCTTCGCAATGCAAAATCCAAGGCGTATTCTCACGCGCTTCCAAATGGTAGCGCACCTTAGAGACATCACTGACAAAATCGCGCCATGTTTTGTTGTCGACTCCATCGGCCTCGAAGCTGACTAAAGCGCCTTCGGGACGAGAACTTTGTTCCAAATCACATACAGGAACATATGATTGCATTTTTCTTTGCACCTTTTTTCGAACCAAATATTCAACTGCAAAAATTAAACCTACAAAAATGTAGGAAATCAGACCATTGTAAAGCGACCAAATTTTGTCGGAGCCCATGAAAACAGTAAATGTTGCCACCACTGAGTTAAACACAAAAAAGAAGCACCAAACAATCGTCACTTTTCGACAATAGTTTTCAACGGCATTTTTCGAAGGAGAATCCTTTAAAGCCTTGTCGCCAAGAAGCGCCATGCGGAACGCAAAGTTCGGCGGACGCCAGAGCGTAAACGCAAAAAAGGCAAGCAAGCTCAAATTTACAAGAACAGGATAAAACTTTACAAATAAAATATTATCCGCCGCAAAAGCGACAACAGCGCATACAAGCACCAGCATCACAAGCACAATCATGCGCCACCGGTCCAAGCTAGACTTGTTCCGTGTAAAATTCAAAAAATGAAAAAATGCCAGAGATAAAAGCAAAAGGCTCAACCGCCTTGGCGAGAGCCCAAAGAATTCAAGCCCGCAATAAATAATAAGCGGGTACAAAACAGAAATTGCGGTAAAGAGAACCTTTCCCGCGAGAGAATTCATTATTTGCTTTCCGAGCTGTGGATCAAGTTGTAGATAGCATCCACGACATCCTGCAATGTGCGAACCGCCTTGAACACTTCCGGATCAATATTTCTTGGCAAAAAAGACTTCAACTTGACAATCAAGTCTACAGCATCAATGCTGTCAAGTTCCAAGTCTTCGTAAAGCTTTGCTTCAGGAACGAGCTTTGCTTCATCGATATCAAAATCTTCGACAAGAGCAACCTTGATTTTTTCAAAAATTTCCTGTTTTTCCATAAATCAACCCTTAGAATGTTCAGAAATATAAGCGGCAAGAGCATCAACAGATGCAAAATGCTTTTTCGTTTCTTCTTTTTCCGATGAAAAAGAGACTCCAAATTTATCCTTGATCGCAATTCCAAGCTCAAGAGCATCAATAGAATCCAAACCAAGACCTTCACCCTTTTCGTTCTTGCCAAAAATGGGGGCAGAATCCACGATATCGGCTGGAGTGATATCCTCCAATTCAAGGGATTCAATTATGACATTCTTAATGCGGTTGTTCAAATCTTCCATAAATTTTGTAATAACCTCAATCCAGCTTTTATTTTTACTTGATTAACAATATAGAAAAATTTTATATTAGTCTGGCATTTAAATCTAAGTTCAATGTAGTAGAGATTCCATGTTCAACTTTTATAAAGAAGATTCTATAGACGCTGTTGACGCCAAATTCGAAGCCCAAAAAATTGCATTTGCGCCGCTTAGTTTTCAAGCCGCTCGTGCAATCATAAATTTGGGAATTTTAAATGAAATAAGCAAAAACAGTAAAAAAGGCATCACCATTTCAGAACTTTCTCAAAAGCTCAACCTGTCCCTCTATGGAGTTCAGGTTCTTGTCGAGATGGGACTAGGCATGGGAGTCATCAAGATCCACCAAGATTCCGAAGAAGACAACTTGCGTCTCAAGCTAGGGAAAATCGGATTCTTCCTAATAGCCGATCAAATGACCAAAGTCAACATGGACTTCGCCCAAGACATTTGCTATCGCGGTGCCGAAAATCTTGAGGAATCTATCCGCAAAGGAAAACCAGCAGGGCTCCCCCACCTTGGTCCCTGGAGCACCATTTACGAAGGACTGTCAAAGCTTACAGACCAAGAAAAGAAAAGCTGGTTTGGCTTTGACCATTTCTATTCAGACCAGGCATTCCCGGACGCACTCCCTATTGTATTCGAGAAACCGAAGGCCCGCCTTTTTGACATCGGCGGAAACACTGCAAAATGGGCAATCGCCTGCTGCAACTACAACGCAGACGTTAAAGTTTCCATCATCGATTTGCCAGGACAAACCGCAGTTGCCCAAAAGAACGCAGCAGTAGCCGGTTTTGCAGACCGCATCGACACGGTTGCATGCAACGTCCTCGACAACAAGACCGAATTTCCAAATGGTGCCGACGCCATTTGGATGAGCCAATTTCTTGACTGTTTCTCGCTAGAGCAAATCACCCAAATTTTAAACAAAATCTATAAAGCGGCAACTCCCGATACAGACATTTACGTCATGGAACCGCTTTGGGATAAGCAACGCTTTGAAGCCGCCGCATATTCCCTGCAAGCAACATCGCTTTACTTTACTTGCATGGCAAACGGAAACAGCAAAATGTACCGTTACAATGAATTGAAAAACGCAATTGAACTCGCCGGTTTCGAACTCAAGGAAGCCCACCACAACTTAGGTCCGAACTCCTATTCCCTCCTCAATTTCCGTAAAAAATAAAATGGCTCATTCAGTCTTCATTGAAAAATTTTCAAGTTTCGTCCCTTCCGAAACGGTTCAAAAGCCAGATGTTTCATTTGTTCCCATGCTCACAAGACGCCGCTTGAGCTATATATCTCGCATGGTAGTTCTTGTCAGCAATCAAATTTCGCAAGACAAGGATGGAAACAAGTTAACGCCATGTAAAGTCACTTTTGCATCGCAATTTGGAGAAATCAGCCAGCAGTTAAAAATTTCGCAAACACTTATCGAATCAGGAACAGTCTCCCCGGCACACTTCAGCCTCTCCGTTTTTAACGCAGCCGTCGCAAACGCATCGATTCTTGAAACAAACACCGCAGGCTACTCTGCCGTTTTCTCCGGGAAGGAAGCTTTCAGCACAGGGCTCACCGATTGCTTGGCAGCACTCGAAAATGAAGCAAGCGACACTCGCACATTCATCTTCGCAGATGAACTCATTCCCGAGACTTATGCTCCGGTAGCAGGAGTCCCATACCCCAATGCGGTTTGCGCCCTTGCACTACGACTCACAACAGATGAATCTAAAGCGGACCCCGCATTTAAGAACATCGATATATCAAGCATCCTAGCCCAGCTCAAGATGTTACACAACAACTTCGACACGGCAGCAGAACAAGCAATAGCATTCCTCTGCGCCATCAACATGCAAAGGAACTGAACCATGATTCAAAGAATCTGCTACGTTTGGCATATCATCGTCAAACTGTTCAGTTTTGCGTTTTTTGGCACCTGTAGTCTTGGGCTTGCGCTGCTGCTGTTCCCCATCATGCATGTCATGGCCGGATTTGACGAAAAAAAATTCAAGGTTTTCGCAAGACGATTTAACCACTTCTACTTTAAACTCTTCGTCAGAGTCATGGAGACCATCCATTGCATTCGCGTGAAAGTCGATAACAAAGATACGTTGAAAGAACTCCATTCTAAAGTAGTCATCGCAAACCATCCCTCCATTCTCGATGTTGTGATTTTATTTTCGCTCGTTCCCAACGCCGATTGCATTGTCAAAGGGGACCTTGTAAAGAACAAATTCATGTCGTTAATCATCAAGAATCTCTACATTCCAAACAACATTCCTTTCGATGAACAACTAGAGCTTGCCAAAAAATCAATGGACGAAGGCAACAACCTCATCATATTCCCAGAAGGCACCCGTTCAAAGCCTGGAGAGCCATGGGAATTCAAAAAAGGGGCCGCCCGATTTGCACTTTATTCCAAAAACGATATTGTTCCCGTTTTCTTTGGTGGAAACGAAAAAATCGGCATCCGCAAGCACGATAAAATGTTGCAATATCATCCCACAGAACGCTTTTTTTACGATCTTAAAGTGCTCCCTCCAATTTCAATAAAAGAATACGAAGGCATCCCCATCACCAAAAGCGCCACCATTCTCACAAAAAAAATGAAAGAAATTCTCGAGGCAGAACTTCCCCAAAAGCCAAATTCGGCAGAAAATACAGCAAATCATCTATAAATATCAACCTTTTATCATTTATTTTGTATTTTCTCTAAAAAGTTCTTTTATTTTTTTATGAGATTTGTTAAATTATGTATAAGTGTATCGGTTCATTAACCACACAAGGCTTTGCTCATTAGAGCAGATCCATGTATGGTTAAATGAGTTTAAAAAGGAGATAATTAAGATGAGTAGCCTCAAAAAAATTTTTGCGACATCTCTTGCTCTTGCAGCATCAATTTACGCAGCCGAACGAGTCTATATGGCACCGTTCAACATGGTTGGCTTAAATGAGAATTTCGCGCTTCCGGCCGAAAAACTCTTGAACACCTACATCGAAGACAACAAGGACTTGGTCCTGGTCAATTACACGGAACAAGACTCCATCAAAGCCGGCGACCGCGAAGCCGCCAACAAGTTGGCTATCGAAAAGAAGTGTTCCAAGTTCATCATTACCGAATTTACTCGTCTTGGTGAAAACGTTATCACCTCCTTCAAGCTCTACGACGTCAATAATGAATCCGCCGTTTGGAGCGACCGCCTCAAGGCCAAGAATCCTGACGATTTCGATCCGATTATCCAGCGCGTAGCACGCAACATCGGCACAAAGAACAAAGCAACCGATGACGATGATATTTACAGCGTTACCGAACAGGAAACAAAGTCCCCGAAAAAGAAAGGCACTACCGCTTACCTCGGCGGTCAGATCACGGGCATGCTTTCCGTCAACCCGGATGCAAGATTTGATGGAGGCTTTGGCGTATTCCTCCTTTACGATGCCAAGAACTGCTGGTTCGGCTTTGACTGGTCCATCAATAATCTCGATTCCAAGAATTCCGAAAAGCCGACTCTTTCTGGCTTGACGCTTTCTGCATACTATCCGTTCGGAACCAAGAACATTACCCCGTTTATCGGTGGTGGCCTCACCTACAGCAGACGTACCCTGGAAATCGATACAGACAAATACAAAGATTACAAGGGTGACGATGAACTTGTCGCAAGTGGCATTACCGGCGAATTCGGCGGTGGCGTGCTCCTGAACCGTGCAAGCCGCGTCATGTTCCTTATTCAAGCCAAGTATTTCGTAGATTTCTTCGAATCCCCGACTGTCGATTATAAGCCCACCAAAACTGGTACCGATGTCGCTGTGAAGAACTACTACCTGAACGGATTTAAGTTCAGCTTGGGTCTCGGATTCGGCATTTAATATCGAGCAAACTGATATTTTATACCATTAGCCGTGAATGCAACCTTATTTCACGGCTTTTTATTTGAGGTTTTGACATGTCAAAAAAAAGAATGTTCATCAAAAAAGCGTGCATTTTTGCACTAATCGGCGCTACGACAATTCTTTTTAGCTCCTGCGGCGGTTATCTTAGGCAACAGGACTATAATTCCATAAACAGACCATGCGATTGCACTGGCTACCACCTGAAAAATGCGGTGTGGCATTACACCGATAGATTCGGTCAGAACGTCGATGTTGTCGGTAAATGTTCCAAAGGCATGAAACATGGTAACTTCGATTTCTTTGTGGGCGGAATGCAAGTCGCCCGTACAAAATTCAGTCGTGACGAAGAAATCAAAACGAAATGCTTTATTGGCAACGGGCAAACATATAATCTGTACACCTGCATGAACCTCAACGCACAACGGATGACATCGAATAGAAGGAACTATAATACCACCAATACCAACGCAATGCCAGCCCAAGCCCCTGCTGAAGCTCCGGTCAAAAAGAGCGTCTGGGACTAAATCATTAGAATAAGTTCCACTAAACACTTAAAAATTTTTATCTTTAGCCGAGAAATTTCAGCCGATTTCCCGGCTTTTTTATTTGAGGTTTACAATGGCTAAAAAGAAAGACACCCAGACAAACATGTGGACAGGTCGTTTTGCTAGCGGCATGGCCCAGAGCATGGTCGATTTAAGTTTCAGCTTGCAGTTTGATGCGGAACTCATTGAAGAGGATATCCAAGGAAGTATCGGACACGGCAAGGGTCTCGTTGAATCTGGAGTTCTTTCCAAGGCCGACTACAAGAAAATTTGCGATGGATTAAAGAGCATTCTCGATGATTATCACGCCGGTAAAAATCTCTGGTGCGATAGCGACGAAGACATCCACATGGCTGTGGAACGCGTGCTCACGGAACGCATCGGCGCACTTGGCAAAAAAATCCACACGGGCCGCAGCCGCAATGACCAGGTCTGCACGGACTTCAAGCTTTACATGCGCAACCGCGCGGTCGAAATTCGCGCACTTGAACTAGAACTCATGGAAACCGTATTGGACCTCGCCAAGAAATACTTCGGCAAGATGATGCCGGGTTACACGCACTTGCAGCAGGCCCAGCCGATTTACTTTAGCCATTACCTCATGAGCATGTTCTTTGCCGTGAGCCGTGACGTGAAACGTCTCGACAACTTCTTGGAATTGCACAGCCAGCTTCCGCTCGGCAGTGGCGCCATGGCAGGTTCAGCATTTCCGTACCACCGCGCTCTCGTCGCCGAAGCCCTGGGCTTTAAGGACGTGAGCCCGAACAGCATTGACGCCGTAAGCCATCGCGACATGATGCTCGAATTCGAAGCGGACCTCGCCATCATCGCAAACACGATGAGCCGCTACGCCGAAGACTTTGTAAACTGGAGCACTTGCGAATTTGGATTCCTCACGTTGCACGATGCATTCTCCAGCGGTTCTTCAATGATGCCGCAGAAGAAGAATCCGGACTCCATGGAACTTATCCGCGGAAAGTCTGGCCGTATGCTCGGAAACTTTTCTGCACTTTACACGCTCGTGAAGGGCGCTCCGCTCAGCTATAGCCGCGACTTGCAAGAAGACAAGGAACCAGTCTTTGACAGCGTCCACAACGTGAAGGTGATTCTCCGCGTGATGAAGGAAGCATTGGAAACTGCTCGTTTCAACTTCGAGACAATGCACGCCAAGATGCTCCCGGCGCTCCTCGCAACAGACCTTGCAGACTTGCTCGTGGAAGCAGGCGTTCCGTTCCGCGACGCCCACCACGTCGTGGGAAGCCTCGTCGGCGATGCAGCACGCCAGGGCAAGCAGTTTACGGAACTTTCCGACGAGGCTTGGGCCGCCGCAGGCGTCCCGGACGTCGCCAAGATGAAGAAGACGCTTACGTTCGAATACAGCGTAAGCAAGCGCAACATCGAGGGCGGTACGGGTCCGAAGTCCGTAAAACAGCAGTTCACGAAGGCAGCCGCACTCCTCAAGAAGCTCAAGAAGTAAGAGGATCGAGATGGCGATGCCCGCTCGGTGGCGGGCATGACAGCTGTACAAAATGTCTGAAGGGCGACCCCGTCCCCATTCGCGGATCATGACTACTAAGCAGCATGGCTGCAAGTAGTCAAAGCCAATAAATCCGGGGTGACAGCAAAACAAGAAATAATGGATCCTTCGCGTTGCTCAGGATGACGGATGACTGGCCGGGGTGACAGCTGTACAAGATGTCTGGATGACAAAAAAAGAGGCCCGAAGGGTCTCTTTTTTGCTTTATTTTTTTTGCGAAAGATCTATTTCTTTTGGCAACGGACCGAGAATTCGTTAGAAACATTTTTTAAAACGGTGCTTGGCATGTTTTCATAGTAATTTATCCACAATACTGTACCATTGCCATTCGTAGGAGATTCCGATGTCCAGAAATAGGCACTTGTCTTCAAGTCAAAATAATCTCCGTTATCGCGACCGCCCGCAGGCTTTGCGTCAAAGCCCCAGAAATTAAGTCCCTTGGAAGCCTTGTCGGTCCAACCGGAGATTGAACGCAGCTCTGCTGAAGATTGAACATAAGCATTTAACTTCGCATATACCAAGGATGAAGGCAAAACCCAGCCTTCCGGGCAAACTTTCTTTGCAGCTTCGTATGTATAAAGACGACCGTACTTCTTACAATTTTCCTTATCGTCGTTGTAGCAATGGCTACCCTCTACCTCGGCATTCATATTATCGGCCATCCAGGTTACGCCATCAATTTCTATGGTCCTGTAAGTCTGATCTTTATATTCAAGTTTTCCATAATCATGCGGGATTTTTTCAAGATACGAGGAATCCAGCGAGCCCGAAACCACTAAATCAGAAGGATTCGCAACGCAACGAACGGACAGACCATGGTCCTTATAGAAATTACCTTGCTGCAACAATTCTACATCATTGCGGAGCTGCCAACCATAAGCTGTTCCAGCATCATTTTCATTAGCCGACCAAAAGAATGCTATACGGCCCGTACTCAAGAAAGTTTCACCATCGTTGTTGCGGCGTCCAGAAGCGAGTGCGTTAAAACCAAAACGATTTGTCGGAGCAGGAACACTATCAGACTTTTCCCATGTTTCCGTAGACTTTAAGCTCGTGCCCTCACCTTCATGACCATTATCGTTATTCACACTCGTAATCAAGTTGAGCCAATCTCTTTGCGTCGGAAGTCGCCAACCAGCCGGACAAATGCCACGCCATGACGAACCGTTATTGTTAACATAATTCGTTGAATTGAATCTCTTATCCAAATCCATTGCGGCTGTCCAAGAATAAAGACGGCCATATTTGGAGCAATTTTTATCATCTTCATGACACCAAGAATTGCCTTTAAGATTTGGCATGCTTGTGGAATCCGCATAACGAAGGTTTTCGGTCATCCAATAGTAGCCGGCAACCAAAGCCACCCCATATTCATTACCATCACGAAGGTCAACAAACTTGCCATCCTTAACCGAAACAGGTTTCTCAATACTTCTTAGAACATGTTCATCTGGAGAAGAACAACCCACAAAATTTCCAATTGCAACAGATGCAGTCAACAACAAAAACTTCTTTAAATTCATAAAGAACCCCTTTTAACGTTATTTTCACAAACAAAAGTATATTATTTTTTTTCTTGAGGAACAAGTCTGTCTACAATTCTAAACAAATCGTTGTAAATTTCGAGGAAAATTAATACTTCAACTCAAACTTTCCAATTTCATCGCGCAAAATAACACGGTCGTTCTTGATCGCGACAACTGTAACTTCCCAAATTTTCTGACCGACGCTCACAACGGCAGATTCACCACGGAATTTGAGGATTGCAACAGGATTATTCCCCGGCAAAATGGCATCGAGAGTGATTGGCGGATGTTCTTTGGGCGGCGGAAGTTCCTTGGGCTTTGCCACTTTAACCGGAGCAGGCTTCGGCTTTGGTAACAGTGACTTGGGCAAGCCAAACGGATCACGCAAACTGTCCAGCGAAAATTCTTGCGGTTGCAGCAAAGAAAGCATATCCTTCAAACTTAAACTGGAACTATTTTTGAGAGCCACAGCCGAACCTGAGCTATTTGCATTACGGCTCAAGACCGAGAACCTAACCGATGCGGACACTCGCCCCTTTTCTTCACGGTTCAAGCTCACATCATCGATGCGGATACAGAACATTCCATTTTCAAGTTCCTTCAAAAATTTCAGGACATCGATAAACGAATCACTTGTCTTAAACGAAACGGGAATTTCAATTTCGGATTCAGAGCTGCGCATTTCACCCGTTGACAAATCGTTCAAGACGATTCCCGATTTTGATGCAACTTCATGCACGAACGTAAGGATTTTCGAAGAAGTCACTTGGACATTCGTGTACTTCTTAATGCGCGTAGAAACCTTGTTGTATTCGGCAATCAGAGAATCCGGAGATGCATCAACATTCTGCATAGACTCCGACATTTTAATTTCGGAACGCGCAGAGGAAAATGATTCTGCCACATTCTTTGCAGACGGCACTACAAACCAGAAAAGAGCATACAAGGTAAATAGGACTGTGGCAAATGCAATTATGCTATACTTTTTTCGCGAAAGAAACATCTTCATCGAACATCCTCCGCGCCCAAGCTAAACTTTATAACCTGGAGTTTATTCCAAGTTGTCTTTTCGGTCGTTTTAAGACGCACGTTCACCAAGTTCCGTTCTTTTTCGAGCGTAGACAAGAAATCAGAAAGATCTTCGGGCGTAATAGCATAGCCCTGCACAGAATGATTCCCGCGAGAAGCGTTCCAGCTTGTAATCCAAACGTTATCAGTAACATTAACTACAAAATTCTTTAGCGATGTCGCCATATGGCTACGATGCTTCAAAAACGTTTCCGATGCGGCCCTGTCATTTTCAAGTTTTTCTAGCACCTGCGAAAGTTCTTTCTGTTTTTGCACCCTTGCCTTAAACCCTTGAATCTTAGATTGCGAGCGGTCCACATATACGCTAGTACCTATGCGGAACGCAAACAGAGCAATAAAAGACAAAGAAACAAACGCTAGGCAAAATTTTAGAATCCGGCGTGAAAAAGCAGCCTCGCGAATCCGGCGGACGGCACCCTTATCAACAGCCGTATGGAACGCAGGCACGCCATCGGTACGGAAGAGCCAAGCATCTTCGGCTACAGCCTTCGCAAGCGTTTCGGGTTCCATCGAAAACGGTTCTTCAACCGTATCTTTCAAAAAGAAATGTTCACGTACATAGCCAGATAAGCGCTCCGCATTCTCCCCCGCCACCTTGTACCCAGCAACAATTTTACCGCCAGAAGCAAGCAACAGACGAACAAAGCCATCGCTACAATTCGTAAACAAGCAAGGCTGTTCACTTGAAACATCCAGCAATTCAGCCACAACAAGAACCGACGGGACATGGAGCAAAATCTTGAAGCCATACTTGTCCATATCGGCTACAAAATTCTCTACAGAACTTTTCAAAGCGACTGCCGAAAAATCACCACTTATAGATTCTACGTTATCTAGATTTTCGGCTTTGTAACCGGGGAAATCCGCGACAGCCCCAACTTCTTCAGAAACAATTTTTACAGGCGTACAGCAATCGACAAGTAAAATGCCATCGGCACCGCCACCGTTTTTCACCTGGAATTCGCGACATTCCGCAAGTGTTCCCGAAAACGAGTAATCGACAAAACTGCGACCAGCCCCGCGCCCGCGCATCACGCGTAAAATATGGGCCGAGCCCGCATTAGCAAAATCACTTACGACAAGCACCCACCAGAATCGTCCGGTGACATCATCGAGCATTTTTCCCAGAGATGCAGCCACTACTTTTCAACCTGTTCTGTTTTGACTTCGGGAGTTCCTGCCGGCATTGCACCTGCAGCGGCAACAGTATCAGCAGGAGCTTCGACTACAGGCTCTTTAGCCGGTTCTTCCTTTTTCACTTTTTCTTTCTTGGGAACGAGCGGCTGTTTTGCCTTTTCAATTTCGTCAGCAATATCAACGCTACCTTCATGACCGTAATAAATGTGCGGAGTCACAAAAATTAACAGTTGGCTCTTGCTATGCACTCGCTCCACGTTCTTGAACAACCAGCCAAGAATAGGGATAGAACCGAGGAACGGCACTTGGTTGTACACATCATTCACCGATTCTTTTACCATGCCGCCAAGCACAATCGTCTCGCCATCGCGCAAACGCACCGAAGACTTGACATAACGCTTGTTGAGTGTTGGCGGAACAGAACTGTTGAAGCTACCTTCCGGTTCCGAGAAATCAGGAACAATCTCGCAAGTGATTTCCCCCTCGCCCGTAACATAAGGCGTCACCGTGATATTGGAGTTTGCTTCAATTTGTTCGAAACGCTGAGTCGTCTTGGACGTAACAGCATCGCCCTGATTGTAATCCACCTCGGACGACATCATGTAATACTGCGTTTGACCAATCGTGAGAACCGCCGTTTCGCCATTCAGCGTTGCAATCTGGGAGCGGGCCTTTACGTCAAGAATCTTTTCTTGTTCCATGGCATTGATTTTTGTAACCATGTCCTTCGGGATACTCACAATTTCGCCTAAACCAAGACCATTAAATATCTTTTGAGTTTGCCTTGCGTTCAACGTTTGATCAATGCTCGGGAACAATTTCTCAGAACCCATATGCTGAGAAGCCTTGCCGAAAAGCAAATTCAGCCCATGACTGTGGCCCTTTTCGATATCCATGTCAACTACAAGAACTTCAATCAAAATCTGCGCCACCGGCAAATCCATCTTATCGACATACTGCGAAATAGCATCAAGTACATCGTAATTACCAACTGCCATCAAAGCGTTCTGCGACTTGACGACCTGAATTTGCGTGCTCCGCGTAAGCGTTGTGGGCAAAAGCTTGATCACATCTTCGGCTCGCAAATGCTTGAGTTTGATCAAGAGAGAATTGTCCGCGGTCTGCATTTCGTGAGGACCGATAAAGTAAACACCATCGCGTTCCCAGAAGGTGTAAGACGTGCCACGGAACAAGAATTTGAGCGCATCGCGAATAGGAATTTCAGAAATATGCGCCGTCACCTGGCCATCGATTTTTCCATAGACCATCGTGTTCAGCTTTGTCTGCGCCAAAACTTCACTCAAGAGAGATGCAAGCGGAGCATCAACAGCCTCGATGTTCAGCAGAGAATCACTCACTAGGCGAACCCTGAAACGACCGCCGTTCTCTTGACGGCCATTACCAAGATTCCAAGCGGCTTTTTTGATAGAAATGACGCCATCATCTTCTTCGTAGTCCAATTCCGCCGATTCCGCCACATGACGAATAGCGCGATCAAAAGGCATGTTTTGTACAAAAAGCGACACATGCTTATTTTCGCCACGTTCCAAAAGAATATTCTTGCCTGTTACCTCAACAATCTTACGGACAACCTTGTCCAGAGGAGCGTCTTCGACATCGATCGTCAAAGTATTGTTGCGACTTTCGACACGGAAACGTTTCTCAGGAGGCTTGGGTGGTTCCGGAGCCTTTTCGACATGCTTTTTAACATGGATCGTACCGCCATCGACCGTATATTCGTAGCCGTTCCACTGCAAAAGCAAGCGCAAAGCATCCTTAAGCGGCTGATTATTGAAATTGATTGTCACCGGACCACGAACATCAGGTGCGAGGAACAAGTTGAGCCCGTACTGGACGGCCATTCCTTGCAAGAGATCGCGAATTTCGGTATTCTTGACGTTCAGATTCTTAACAATAACGGAATCCGCAATCGGGAGCGGAGTAAATGTCTGGGCGGGCACCGTTGCGTACAATGCAAACAACAATGCAAAAACCAACTCGTACTTGCGTATAAAATTCATGGAGACAAAGTTAGAAAAATAAAGTAAAAAGAAAAGGCACCTTGCGGAGAAGGAGCCTTTATCAGCAATTCAAGGAATTGTAAGAAAAATGTATGGTTAGTTAATCCATTAGGCATCGAACGGAGATGTAAACATCTCGATCAATAACCCCCGCACTTACTGATGAAGATGTAAATTTAGCATAATACATATACCCCTCTTGTTTTTCATCAACAGTTGCAAAATTACCAGACTGTCCAAAAAGCACTGCACCAAAGGAATAACTATAATCACCAGCCAACAAAATATCAAAACCAGATTTTCCCGTTCCACCAGCAGATTCCGCCAACAAATCCTGAACAGCGACATTATCTAACAAAACTTGCCATTCCTCGATACTGGGGATATGCCAACCAGTCGGGCAAACTCCTTTAAATGGACGAACTGATTCAGGGAATGCTGGGTAAAGCGTTCCACGATCAACAGCATCAGCAAAACACCGCTGGTTGTACAAATATCCAAAAGTTTCACAATTAGCATCATCATTATCAGGGCACTTATATGCAAATAAGCCGTTGTCATGAGCAACATCATAAGCCAAATTTTGAGCAAACCAAGTTTGCGAGCCAATCGTGACCGTTTTATACTTTTTCCCATCACGTTCATCCGTCACCGTATTAGTCGCAGCATCATAATTTACTGGAATAGAGCCTTTTACTGCAGAACAACTAGATGCTACAGAAGAACTACTTGCAGCGCTCTTTTCCACAGAGCTAGATGATTCTTCGCCTACAGTTGCGGAAGAACTAGATACCGTCGAAGCTTTACCACCATCAGAGCTAGAAAGTATAGCAGATTCAGAAGATGAATTCGGTATTTTTTCAGGAGCAGGCCCCGAAGACGAATCGTCACCACATGCAGCAAGAAGTACTGCAGCGAGAAAAATATAATTGTATTTCATAATACGCACCTTCATTTTTTTTAATTTCTAATAACATTTACGGAATTTCGACCAAACATTTTTCCTTGGGGGTATTTTCATCGCATTCAGCTGTTTTATCCCAAAGCCATGCGGTATAATGATAAAGTGTATCATTAGTGTCTTTTAAAACAAGTCGTTTTGCTTTATTCCAATCAAAATTCGCTCCAATCCTTTCAATATATCGACTCGTGTCAGAACCAAAAAAAACTTGAGTCTTTAATGTTGTTTGATAATAGGCATTCATATCAATAGTTCTTTTAGTCAGCAAAATATTTTTTTTCGTACTTTTATTTTTTAAAAAAATTTCAACAAGAACAGTTCCCCTTAAACGATTATTACACCCCCAAATATCACCACCTCCAATCAAAACATTACAAAAACCTATACCATACACCATAATATGCCCATCTCTTACCGTCTTAAAATTCTCATCACATTCACTGTTTCCACCAGCAACTGTATCACCATCAAATACATGCACAAGATCATATGATTTTCTAACTTCATTCGCACCATCTAAAATGCCAGAAACATACATCTTATTTGCATGTTCATAATAATTAGAAAGAAAGCACGATGACAGCAGAAACGACAAAACACACAATAACGTTATTTTTTTCACAATCCCCCCCTAATAGGACCAGTAATTTCTGTATATCCATGGAAGAAAATTATTGGGCGCTCCAGCTTTATACTTTGAATTAACCAAACCAGCAGCCCCAACACACATGCCCAAAAATGGTCCCGGAGCCCAGTAATCCATTTTTTGGTCTTTCATACTTTGTACGGTTACACCATTATTTTGTCCTCCAATATATCGGTCGGTCACATAGGTCCAGCGATTTTCATTCATATCTTTATACACATAATGCCCAGTTTCATCTTTATCATAATATTCAATCACCCCATTCGTTAAATTATTTTCAACAACATCACCATTTTTATCACTAGCACGCACATGACTGAATGGTCCTGCACCAAAAACAGTGGCAATAGCTAAACCTCCATCAAGTCCAGCAACCGATGCAGACACTGTTCCAGGATGATCTTTCATATATTCAACAGCTTCCCCTTCTCGCTTCCAGCGTCCATCAGGTCCTAAATTATATAAAAAATTCAAAGCATCTTCGCCTCCAAGCCAACCAACCAAATTAGTTAAACCAGCATCAAAAACCGAATGTAACCCTGATGATGCAAAACTACCCCAAAACGCATATTTAGCAGCATTTCCAACATTCTTGCCATTAAAGCCGGCAACAACCATAGAGGAAAACGAAGAAGAAACAGCATCTCTAAGACTTGTAAAATGATTTAGGAGCATATCTCCAGACATTGCTGCATTTGAAACACCATTAAACAACCCCTTACCTGCACCAGAAGCGGCACTTGAGCCAACACCCGACCATGTTATTCTTTGGTCATTTACCCACGAAGAGGTCATGTATCCCGCCGAACTCGATGCCGCACCACCAATAGCACCAGAAGCCATTGAGCCTAAACCCGCAGCAGCACCACCAGCGGCACCACCAAAAAAACCAGAGACACCTCCAATAGCAGCCCCTTTACCTAAAGCGCCCCCACAATTATCATGATTATTTTTTTCGCAATGATACCAAGATGTAGCACCACCGATAATCGCACCGACAGCAGCCGCAACCAAAACAGGTATAAAAGCAAATTCCCCATTTGGATCAACAAAATTTACAGGATCTCCGCCATAGCTATACGGATTTGCAAACTGCCCTGCGGGATCAGGACTCATCCACATTCCGAAGAACGGATCGAAATAACGACTGCCAAAATAATACTTGCCATGTTCGCCGTCAAATTCCTTGTCCTGCCAGCGTTTATTGTCATCGCCAGCATTTGGAGCCAAATCTTTCATCGTTCCATACGCATAGTAATCATAGGCACTCTTAAGGCCTTCCGATGTTGCATACCCGCGGACATTACCTTGAGCATCTAAAACAGGGAAATGAGCAATATCACCTTCATCACGATAAGCTCCAGCCACCAAATCTTGGCGAATCAATTTAAATTTTCCATCGACTCCATTATTTCTTGAAGTTTCATAAACACCGACTCCAGGTAGAGTCACCCTAGTAAAACCAGTTCCTTTTGAAAGATTATCATAAGAATACCAAATACGGTCGCTACCATCATAAGCGATATCTATAATTTCCGTAGCGGTATTCAAAACTTGAGATTCATTATTCACTTCTTTCAATGTAATATTTTCAGGCATCGTAGAAAACTTGTATACTTTCACAGGCATATTATTCTTGCCATTTTTATATACAAGTTGATTGTGCAAATCATACCAAATGTTACCGGCTGCATCATATTGAATATAAACACCTAAAGCTGATGGAGAATCATTATTGATACTCATCCCAGCAGGGCGATAGAATAGTGGCGAATACAAATAATTAATAGAAGTCTCACCTTCGTTCTTTTTCGTCATTCTTCCCAAATCATCATAATCATAGAAGCCGGGCATGTCCCCTGAAACAGATGTCAGACGTCCAGAATAATCATAATCATAGATATTTTCTTTTGTAAAATCGCCACTATTTTTCACTGAACGCCAATTGTGCAAATTTTTTTCAACTTGATTCGTCTGAACAGATTTAAAATCAAGAATGGTTGAATATATTTCTTTACCACCAACTTTGCTATCATAGTACGCAATCTTTGTTGGACGATCGTATACATCACGTGAAATTACCTTTCTAAATACAAGTATATTTTTATCATAATACAACTTTTCACGAACATTGCCATTCGGTGTATATTTATACTCTGCAAGCAGATCTCCATTTTCCATTGTTTTCACAAGACGCCCTTGATTATCGTAATCACGAGTTCTAGTCGTAATCACCTTCCACTTCGACCCCTCCCATTCACTAAATGTACTACGAATTAATTCACTCGAAAGATTATATTCATAACCAAGCTGAACAGCAGGAACACCAGCTAGCCCCACAACCATCCATCGACATATTTGTTCTCCAATTCTATTATATTCGGATAGTTTGACAGAAATCATTCTTCCTTTTTCATCAAAAGTAATAACAGCTCCTACATCATTTGAACGAATATTCTTCATTTGGCTAAGAATGGATAAAGCCAACGACTGTTCAACTCCTAAAGACACCAAACTTTCTACCGATGGTTTTCCATAAATTGTTTTTGTCAGATATTTAATATGAGATTCAGGAATAACAATGTCAGGATTATTGAAATCATTCGGTGACATCCCAAAGACTTCTCCTATAGCTATAGTTCTTCCCAATTCATCAAAAAAGTATGATGCAAATTCATCATCTTTATGCAAAGGAGTCTTAACAAAACGCAATCGTCCCTTGGCATCGTAACGATTTTGCGTTAATCCTCTATCATTACTTTGAATAGACACAACTCGTCCTTGAGCATCATAAGTCGTATAAGAAGCAAGATCACTATATTTTGTATTATAAGTTTTTGTTAGATTATCGAATTCATCGTATTCATATGCAACCACTTGTTCGTCCTTTCCATCAAAGAACCAACTAGAGAGTTTTCGACCCTTACTATCATAAACATCTTGAGTGTATTTTCCTTCTGCATTTCGATGAATTTTCAATACGTAATCATGTCTACTGCCATCATTTTTTTTAGAATAGACATCTACAAGCGATGTTTTATTCAATTTATCGTAAGGAACAAAGTCATACATTGTTTTTGCTGGCATTTCCCATTCCTGAGCATAATTATCATCATTAAAAACAAAAGCTCTTTTTGCAATACCAGCAGAAGCAGATACTGCACCATTTCTTTCTGGATTTCCATTAAAATATTTTAATTCCGTGAATGCATTATTTTCGGCATCAGGCCTATCAACATCATCATCCGTCGGCACTTGATTTTGCAAATTGTCACTTTCAGAACGTTTATAATAATAAGCATTTGCTTCCGTAATACAACCTTCACACGCCATATCAACATATTCAAAATCACCCGATTGACTTTTATGCACAAAAGTCATTGGTACACGAGTAGTTTGTCCCATACTATTTGAATATTCCGATGACACAGCAAATTCATCATCATGAACTTTTTTCTGTTTTTGAGCAACACCACCAAAAGCATCCATAATTTTTGCAGACGAGAAAATTCTATTCTCAGGTGATGATTGTAAAGCAGTATAAGTTTCCGTTTTAACCATAGCAGGAACAACAGGAGACAATTCGCGATCCACACATTTTTTATAAAGAACTTTCAGAATCAAATTTGAATGATCCAACATTTTCCCGGAAATCCACACTTCTTGTTTATTTTTCGTTATAGAAAAACCAAAATCCATTACATTTTGCAAAATCAGTTTATCATCTTCATAAACAATTACCGCATTTTTTTCATCATTTTCTGGAGCAACAATTATCCGATCAATAAAATAACCAGGAGAAGCGCTTATCGAGCCAGTTAAAAAAAATCCTGGATATATATCATACACTTTTCTATAAGAATTCGTTGCGTCAACAGCACCTTTTAGTCCAGAAAATTCAACTATTCCTCCAGCCGAATTTTCAACAAATAAATGATGTTTATTTCGTTGTGGCAAAAACTGAACAGATTTAGGTTGAGCCAAAAAATACCTGATTCGATTAATACAGAACTCATATTCAGATAGATAACCAACTCCAATCCGCTGAAATTTAAAAGCAGGAGCACCAACAAAATCAATAGTTTCATCGTTACGAATTGTAATACTTTTATTATCAGGATTTGTCTTATACGCATTCCATGTATATCCAAAATTTTCCTTAGTCAAGGTGATTTCACTAATATCTTTTGACAACCATTTTTCATAATGAGCTAAATTTGTGTTGTAATATTCGTCAAAATACCAGCAATAAAGCGGAGAAATTGATTTTGTAGGCAAATTAGAAGCAAGAATTTCAATCGATGATATACTACCGACAACAGGATGTTCTCTAGAATAGTCATAAGCAATTATTCCACCAAAATCCTCTCCAATAGATTCCATCCGAACCAACAAACCGCTCCCCTTCTGAGGTTCTGTTATATTAACAGCATATTCAGGACGCATCGCTTTAGCAATCCAACCAGAACGTAAGCCCTCTGAACCATACACGTCAATATATAAACCATCTGTATTAATATATTCTACGCTTGAACCATCATCGGTTAAACTTGCTTTTTTTTCGATATATCCATCAAAAAAAGTTGGCCGCATCCATCCTTCAACACGATTTTTTAAATCATCAAGAATCCAATACTGAACTTGAATTTCTCCATCAGGATACATCAAAACTTGAATCGAATACCTTCTATATCTTTTCAAATAATTCACATGCAGATTTAAAGGACCAAATGATAAAACCAATATATTCTCTCTTTTATTATCTATTTTTTGAGATACAATCCCCCATTCAAAAGATTCTCCTAAAAATATTTTATCACCTGCTAATTTAATATATGGATGCTTTACATAATCATCTTGTCCATTTCCAAACACAATTCTACCATCTTTATCAACAACAATAGACGTATATTGATGACCTAGAATCTCTATAGAAAAATTGTCCGAAAAATCAACAACCGGTTTTCCATCATTCGTTGTAAATGATATTCTTTCATCAGACAATGTATAAATATCGGGAAGCTCTTCATTTGGACCCAAATTTACAGCATAATCTGCTAAAGATACCCAACTAGGCAAACCATAATGGATATTTCCATCATCATAACGGTTGCTCAAGACATCAGCAAAAAGATACTCAGCAAAAATTATTAAAGAAATAAGGCAAACAATCTTTTTCATTTTTCAATTCCTTATTTAATAGTTGTATTTGCGCCAATATTGATAGAATTAGCCCAAATAAGACCTGAGTATTCTGTATAAGGAGATATATTTACACGTCCATTTGGATAAACAATGGTTGCAGATATTTTCGTCCTAACACCGATATACATATCGAAGAACCCATTTCCATAAACAAATACCTGTTTAGGATTTTTGTCCACCATAAAGGAGGAATTATCGTCTATTCTCATATTATTCTGTACCCAAATCTGTAAGAGTGCATTTTCAGCAGTTGATTTCACCTCAACATGCGGAGCTATATACAGAGAATTGAAACGATAAACGCCAGGTTCAAAATAAACACTTGCATTCGTATAAATAGCAACATCGCCATAATCACCAGGTGACAAAATCATTGTTTGTCCTGCCCAAACATTTATAGATTCAGAGCCCACATTAAAGTTCATTCTTGAAACATAAGGCACAACAACAGATTGTTGTTCCATCGAACCATAGGAGGCTCCTGCTTGAGAGTTAAGTGTTCCACCCAAAGTGATTGAATAGACATAAGCATAGCTATTTAACGACATATCACTAGAACACAATACATTCCCTTGAATCTGAGCGTTTGCAGCGACATTGACATCATTAGCCATATATTCGCCTGAAGCTACAGACACTTTATTTTCAAAAGAAATATTTGATTCTGCTACAAATTTATAGCGGTACTGAGGTGTATAATCCTTCGGGATTGCCGTTCCTTCAATATATTCACTACTCGAAGAATTCGAAGAGCTTGAATAGCTTGATGAACTCGATGAGCTCGATAAACTCAATGAGCTCGATGATCTCAATGAACTCGATGAACCCAATGAACTCAATGAGCTCGATGAACGTATAACAACAATATCAATTACCTTTTTATTGCCATCCTTATCAATAAAGACAATTTGATTCCCTCTTGTCGATGAAGATGATTTACTATCATTTAAAGAGCTACTTGACGATACAATAATTTGGTTTTGTTCAACATCAAATTCAAAGCACTCTGGTTTTGACTGTAGCAAACCATCTATTAACATATACCAAGCAGAGTTCGGTTTGGGACATATTGTTTTTGAAGTTGTCCCATCCTTGGGCGGATATATTTCATATTCAAATTTTTCTACAGAGGTAACTGTTTTTTTCTTTTCAGACGACGGAGGATTAAATTCATTCCCTGAATTATTATCTGATGACATTGCATACGATGATGAAGAAACAGCGACGTAATCTGATTCCTTCAAAACAAGCACCCCATCAGCCACACCCAACGTTGATGAATTAAATTCAAATTCAGAGGCGTATTCACGATATATATTAAAAGAATAGGTCAAAGACATATTTTTTGCAGAATTATAAATATGAATTTTAATTTCATTAGAACCATTCTTTAGTGGAACTTCAAATTTTGGAATTTCGTCACCATTTTTTTCAGCATACATCATAAATTTATCCCTTAAAGATTTTTTCCATGAAAAAACAGGAACGCCATCATTTTCAACAAAAAAACCTTTGACATCATCTTTTTTAGAGAACATAATATCAAATGGTACTGATTCCATAGTCATGGGAACAACAGCATCGTAATTTAAGATATATTGTCTAAAATTTTTGGATATCGATGTTTCAGGAATATCACCTAATGCAGCTATCGTTAAATCCTTATCATCTTTAGCAGAATACTTCATCGGAACAATTTTATTTTTTCGCATTGTATTTGTAGATTTTATACTTTCACGCAACACTACATAAGGAACTCCATTTGGATTTACAGCCAAATCAGCACTATTCTTTTTATTGCTAACATTTGCAAATGCTGGAGTACCAACAGATCTCCAAACACCATTATCATATTTCACTACAGTTATATTGTCTTTATTTGCAGAATTAACAAATGAAACATATGGAACATTATTGTGAACAACCAAATCAAAATGATTATTTTCTTCAAGATAAGCTATTATCGCCGACCCAAATGATTGATCAACTAACTCATTAAATTGCAATTCAGAATTATACACAACCAATTTATAAACTTTCAAAGCATGCTGAGCAGAAAAAGCATCATTATAAAGAATTGCCATATAAATATTCATACCATCAGAAGCCAATTTAACTTTCTTTGCGTTAGGCAAATGTTCTCCATTATAGAATAAAATATCACCAAAGTCAGAACCAAAACCCTTCCATTTTTTTTCATTTACGTTATAATATTTCACAACAACAACAATTGGATGTTCATCAACAATTTGCTTTTTGAAATTCGAGCCCTCTGGTTTTTCAAAAGGTTCATTAAGATCATTTGGATCTAAAAGAGTGTCATATACACAAGTAGTTTGAATAGAATAACCAGGATTTTTTCCAATATAAGCAACAAAAGGCACCCCATTTTGTTCAAATGCGGTTCCAGTAACAATATCAGCATCCTTAACAGAAATATTCTCTACAGATCCTAATTCTTTCCAAGAATCACCATCTAGTTTTTTCACATACAACGAATTATACTCCGAATAACTTTTTTCTTTACCCAATTCTTCAGGATTTTCAACATACTCTAGTCTGTCATAAAGAACATATGTCTCATTATTTATAGATGTAGACATACGATACATGTCACTTTTCACGCCATCCTTATCATATGCACCCATATTAAACCACAATAAATAATTTTCACCTGATGAAATGTTCTTATATCCAAGAGCATTTTGATTCGATGTGTATTTTTCACTTCTACTCAATTTACCTGTAAAATTAGGAAGTGCAAATACATAATCGACACCATTATTTACAGATCCTCCAATACTTACAAAATCCCCCATTTCTCGGTTAAACTCATACTCACTCCAACCTGTATTTTTATAAACAGCTTTCCTAATCCCATTTTTATCAAGATATCGAACTCCTGAAATATCATTATCTGTTAAATAAACAGGATTAAACCCTTCCGTTAAAGGTGTTCCATAATCAATCCATCCAGAAGTTGTCTTGTTAATAATTATCGTATATGGGTGTTCCATGGATGAAACAGCAATATCCAAAGTCATCGACATTCCTTCAAATTTCTTTTCAATCGTACAAGATCCTGTACAATCTTCTTTTTCAAAACTTGAAGGATCTCCTGTTTTGTGTAGACTATAGAAAACATTTTCACCATCAATATAAGATGACCAAGAAATTTTTAACTCATCTGTATTATTTTTGACAGCAATTTCAATGACTCCAGGAACTTGAGATACAGCCAACAATTCGCCATTAACAACGAGTTCTTTCAAAGCATTGTTTTTATCAGATTTAACAGCGCATACACTTGAATAATAAGAATTTTTTGATTTTAAAGCAATCGTCCCATCAGCTGTTTCCCCATAAATTTCAACAACTCTCCCAGCTTCATCATACTCGAAATAAGCACCAACTCCACGATCATCTACTTTCGCAATAGGCTTATTCAAATGTTTATCCCAGAAAGTAACCTCAACTTGAGCGTCTTCGGGAACAAATCGAACATCTTGCAAATGGATTTCTGTATCATTTGACGTGAAAACATTCAACACACTTTCAACATTCAAATCGAGATCCATTTCAACATCTTTTTCAACATATTCCCAAAGACCATGACCTTTTAAACCTATTACAATAGGATTCTTAGAATTCAATTGAACTTTGATTTCATCAGCACCCGCAACAGAACTTGTTCCTTGGACCCATGCAGAAAATCGATAAATCGGCTTCTTCACATTTATTATTTTTCCGCTAAGTTTCTTTTGTTTATTAATCAAAACTGCAACATTTGAAAATCGACCATAAGCACCATTCGTCTCAGGAAAATCCTTACCCAAAGAACGCCCTCTCATGATTGGGGTGTTATAACATTCAGTCCAATTATCAACACCACAATCATCACCAGGCAAAACAAGAATTTCGTCAAGGCCAGCATTGTTAACAGATGCTATCGGGAAAGTCTGTTTTCCATTCTTATAAACTACTGAACTTTTTACACCAATTTGATCCACGATCTCATTAGCCTCGCCATTATAGTAGTTCGAAATACTTTTTTTCTTTGTCCATGACGTAGACAATTCGGGGGATTTCCAATTAAAAGAAAATGAATCATCTTTTTGGTTCCTCGGTGTATAAGCCCAATTTTCATGCACACGCCAAACACCATCATAATCAGAATACGTCATAACATCGCCTGAAACGACCTTTCCCTGACGATTTAATTGATAAGTCGCAATTTTTTCCGTTACTCGATTTTGAGTTCTCAATTCTGGATATTTTTCAACAGCATAAACATTTATCAAATCCATATCAAAAGCGGGATTATTAAGATCTTTAACACTTGTCTTCGCAACTAAATCATTTATTCCATCTGCATAGGTGTAGGATTCCTCTTTGGAAAGATTATTCACAACAGTTTTTTGTTTGACGATTCTATCCAAATAAATATGTTTCGGCCAATTTTTCTCACGATGTCTTTCATATTCTCTAACCACCGATTTTACAGGCTTACGCGATGAAGGGTAAACATAATATTCCATTGGATGTTCATAATAATTCTCTTGGCATATTTCACCCAAAGCTTTACTTTCATCACATAAATATCGTTCCACAACACCAGCCCCATCAGGAAGTTTTATCATATAGGAAGACACCATTGATGACTTTGTCAAAAAACTATATGTTATTTTTCCATAACTATATTCATAAGAAACAACCTTATCAACAACAGGATCCTTAATATATTTTTTTGAAACAAAAAAGCCCTTAATATTAGACATAAAAGAATCATTCTTTTTATAATATAAATGAGTCACACCTTTTGATTTAAGTTCATGCCCGTAAGATATCAAAAGTGGAGTCGTACTTTTTTCAACAAAATACTCTGCATTCAAATAAGAATAATCTTTAGAATCTTTTTTCAAGAAATCAGATGACCCCCCAGCTAAATTTTTGGCATAATCCTCGACATTCCAATCAAAGCCATTTCTAACATAACCTTTTTGACCATCATTTACAAAATACCAATCCGAACCTGCATAAACTATTTTAACATTACCAGAAGACACAATATCTCCAGCTTTCCACTCGCCATCAATGCGTTCAATCAATTGATACTCGCGATAGGGCTTAATCTCATTATTTCTCAGAAAACGCTTTCTTATTCTAGGTCTTCTTGCAACAAAGAAATTATACCCAGGAGTAGCATCCCATTCGGCTTCTTCCCACCAATCAAAATCCTGATCATGAACCATATTTTCATTTCGATAAACAGTACTCCATTTTAAACCATCATATTCAAATAACGACATATTATCATTATCATTATGTCGTACAACAAAGTAATCCGACCCGACAGCTTGAAAATCGGCAAATTTTTGAACCCCAGGTAAATACGACACATAATAAAAACACCAATTACCATCACAACAATTATCTTCAACCAATTTAATGTGATTACAAGTTTTTAAGTCAGTATTGTTGTCTCGCCAATAATAAGCATATGCTTCATAATCATCAAATAAACCACCTTGTTTTAATTCAAGAATTATATTATCATCAAAAAAAACAAACTGATTATCCTGATCAAGCCGAGTTAAAGTAAGGGTACTTTGAGGTTTTTTATCAGAATTAGAATCAAAAGAATATATTTTCATCATACCATCTTTAGAAGCTTTCCACTCTTTCTTATAAGACACTCCAAAATGATTTTTACCCGCATATAAGTTCACATATTTCGTCCTATCCCCACTCGTAAAAACTCCATCATCAACATTTTCAATTGTTGTTGACCAAAAATCATCTGTTCCATTTTTATCCCATATAGTCCACGGAATACGTAAATCAATTTTATTATTAGCTATATGAGCAGTTAACAAATATCCAGGACCAACAATAGCCTTATCATGATTTCCAAAATCTACAAAGGATCTCTTTTGTTCCCAAAATTCACCATTCCAAACAAAAGGATAATATGTACTTTGAGCATTTCCACAACGAAAAACAAACCAATTTTTATCACCAATAAAAAACTCTCCGTCTGTTCCATCAACAAGGTTTTGTTGAAAAGTCCATACATTCTGTATTTTAAACAAAACAACAGCCTTTTTTGTTTCATCATCAATACCAACAGCATAATCAGTTCCATCCTCTAAACGTCCTAATGCAACATTTTTCAGATCAACAGTTTCCTTATGCAGCCCAGTGACCGGATCCAAATTAACTAAAGCCTGTTCTTCATATTCATATTTAACAACACCACAATTAGGACCTATAATTGAATCGATAGCACCCAAAGGTAAAGGCTTCCCTTTTTCATCAATATCTTTTTTTATATAACGAAAAGATTCCTTTTGAATTTCTTCGCCAGGATGTTTTTTAGCATATAACGAATTTGCACTTTCATATTCATCTTCTTTTTTCCCTCCACTAACTTCAACAATCGATGAAAGTAAACGTTTTGCATAATCCTGATTATACGTACCATTAATTTTCACATCAAGTTGTTCATAACAAAAATCAATATACCTCAAAACCTCACCATCTTGGCCATACAATTTTATTTCTGAAAGAAATCTCCTTTCCATAGGATCAATATACCCATCCGGTTCAGATGAAGCATCATTTTCGGGTTCTCCCGTATTATCAATAAACTCTCGATTTATATCTTTAGGTTTTGTTACAAATTCTATTTTTTCCCCTTGAGACGAGGATATTGTTTTTAAATAACATTCCTTTGTATATCCAACATCAGTTTGGTAAGGTTTATTACCTGACCACACCACTCTTTTCACTTTTTCTTCATATTGGTCATAGGAAAAAATCAAATAATTGCCATTATAGTCCTCCATTTTAGCCAAATTCCAGGCATTCGGATACAAAATAGCATCTCCATTTTCATAAACACCCACGAAACCAAAACTATATGGATTTGCAATAGTATACTCCGTAGCATTTCGTTTTGGGGTATACTCCGAAGGATTTTCATAAATATTAGCCCCACGAGATTTACCTTCTTTATACTCCATATCACCATAAATAAATTTCACACCAACATCATTAATTATTTCCCACCCAATAACAATAGGATACGTTTTAACAGCACCATCCTTCTTGAATTCAACTTTTTTTACTATTGGTTTTACAAGCCAATAAGGAAGTCCTTCAAGCCACCATTTAATACTATTTTCTTCATCATCCCACCATTTTCCATCGCCATCTTTTACAATTTTATATTTCAAACCTGACGAAGTTTGAAGATAGTACGAATCATCACCAAGATACATAGAACCTTCATTATCTGATACAATTTTAGCATGTCCAAGAGTCCAACCTAAACCGACCCAACTTGATAATGCTACATCATTCTTATTTCGTACAATCTCTTCAACATTACTTGAATAACTCAATTCAACATCATAAGAAGCCAGCCCAGAAGAAATTGTCGCCAAATTTTTCTTAAAGGCCGCAGTTCCCGACAAAAGATTTACCCCATCTTCCGCATTCATAAACTTGTTAAAAGCATTTCCTTGTTCTACACTTTGTGCAAACGCAGAATTAACCAACAGCACAAGAAAAAGCAAATTGATTACATTAAACATATTAATCCTAAATATTCTTTTTTACTTACATACAAAACATCATAAAGAAAATAAACTTATACTTATTTCTAAAATTTTGTATTTACAAGAGCTTCAACAAGTTAGAACTTCCTTACACAAATTATCGTAAACAACAATTAACATCAAACTTCAGTTTTTAACTAAGTAATTTGCTAAAAAAAAATATTTAAGATGAATTAACCACATACTTTTAATAACAACATTTATTTTTTACAAAATTCTTTTTACAGATTTGCTATATTCCTTAAAATCAAGGAGCAAATATCATGAAAAAAGAATTTTTCGCCTACTGCATTGCTGCAGCATGTCTTTTGTCCGCCTGCGGAGACGATTCTTCCACAAGTCCAAGCACCAATACTGGGAATTCACAATTTTCCAGTTCTTCAATGGCTAGCGTACCTGTATCATCCACTAAAGAGAGTCGCGACACAAAAGAAGTATCCAGCAGTTCCGTTGTAACAAGCAGTTCCAGCAAAGAAGTAGTATCTAGTAGTGCAGCGGCCAAAGGTTTCCCCACAAATTACAATCCTGAAACGGGAATCCTAACAGATGAGCGCGATGGCGAAGTTTACAAGACTGCAAAAATTGGCGACCAGATTTGGATGGGGCAAAATTTACGTTATCTGCCAACAGAACGTGTAGAAGGATGTGATCTCAGGTGGCTTGATGAAAGAGAGAAATCAGATTCTTTGCAAACGTACGGAAGAATCTATTCGTGGACCGAAGCAACAAGAATATCTTGTGATTATCTAACAAAAACTATTTCTTTTGGCAACACAGAATACCCTTTACCATTTCAGGGAATTTGCCCCAAGGGATGGCATATACCGAGTTTAGATGAATGGAAAACAACGATTGAATCTACAAACCAACATTTATACAAATTACTCTCTACAGATTGGGTTGGTTCTAAATATGCAGGGACCGATGAATACGGTTTCAACGTGCTCAAACCGGCTAATGGCACCCACGTCCAGTTCATCTTACTCGACAACTCTGGCGCAAAAAGTCAAACTTTGGTTTTCAACGACATCGGAGGTTCCACGATTCAACTGGAAACAATTCGTAGCGAAAAAACCGCTGAAGGAACTTACCTCCGATGTTTGATGGACTAGTTCGTAAAAACTCAAACAATCTCAAAAAGACCGATGAACATTTCATTGGTCTTTATTTTTTATAGATTTAAGGATATCACATTGAGAAAAAGAAAAAAAATTGAAAGTCCTACGCCTCGATCATGACCGACCACAAGCAAGCTTGAGTCGGTCGTGATACTCGGCTTTTGGGGGTTGCGCAATGAATATAGTAGCCTATGCTACCCTCTTATTAAACTCCTGCATGGTCCACTAAAATAAGTTTCAAAAAAAATAACTGAATTTCACGACTCTGTCACTACATTGCAAATACATTTAATAAAGTATTCATTCATTTACTTATTTATAAAATAAATTAATTTTCGACTAACTGGTAATTTATTTTGATAACCCTCTATTGATTCTTTCAATTTCAAGGGCACGCCATCCTTTCCATATTCAACATATATAGTCGTATTTATAAGAGCAACTGTTGAATCGCGACTCTCAGAATACATTCCTCTTTCTGTTTGCCGGCTAACAGAAATTCTGCCCTGTTTGTCAAATTCATTTTTTATTTCTTTTTCATAGATGACATCAGGAGTTTCGTAAAAAATTACCAAGCCATCTTTCTTTTGTTTAACGCATCCTTCAAATTCTTTTTTACCACTATCATCAACAAAACAAATCACCGAATCTTTTTTTTCAGTTTTCAATTTTAGCGTACAATTAAACTTTTTTCCCGATTCTGAAAAAGTATTGTTTTCATCATAAATGCAATAGCTAGCGGAATCAAATGGCATACCGTCATAAAAGACAATACTTCTTACCAATGACAAGAATCCTTTATCATGGACATAAACTCTTTTAGAATCCTGTTTTTGATAACTTTCTTGCGTTTGTATAAGGATCTTTTGATTTGTATTTTTCAGCATTTCTTTTTTTTCAACAATCGAATACGATGGGCAATCCATCTTCTTTTTTTTATCGTTCTTACACAATCGAACATTAGCCGAAGATCTCTTTTTTACATGTTGTGTATATTTTTCTTTTTCGTCACTTATTTCAATAATATCTAATGGTTCGTTTATATCCAACGACACTTCATAGCCTTTTATTTTCACGTGTTTAAGAGAATCTTTGAACAGTTCGTCATAAATAAATTCTCTTTGATTTTTACAGCAAACAACACCATTTTTATCAAGAAAAACATTTTTAAAAAAATTATAATGATCAGTGAAAATTTCTTCACCGGCATTTGCTGCAGCAACAAAAAAAATTAGACTCACTATTAAACATGTTTTTGGTTTCATAACTTACCAGTATTGATATCTATGATGGACAAAATTGTCTGAATCTACATAAAAACGTATCCACGAATTTTCATTTTTTTGATACACATAATGATTACCTGTAGGATATAGCTGAGCAATTCGAGCATCTCCAATCAAAGTCTTTGAGCTCGGAGATACAAAACCCGTTGATGGATATGGACTCTTCGGATGATTATGTATGGCATGCCAACCCGTTTCTCCTTTCATAAATTTCACAGCATCTGTAGTTAGTTCAGTTTTTGTAATAGTTACTTGTTCGCCGCTAACGTATCCTGTTTCAGGCTTCGCTGAAAAAGATTGTGAACCTTCAACAAATTTTCCATTTTTATCATAAAGTCTAAAAACTTCTCCTTCAGCAGGAACACGTTTCTCGAAATCGTTAAACACACTTTTTTGTATTTCAGAAGGAGTTTCATTTTCGTTGCCAACAATATGTCCTGCACCTTTTTTATCATATTCAATATATTCATTTTTTTCAATAGAATAAAGAGTATGATCACCAAAATATGTATCAGCCACATCAGAGATATACGCCATTCCAGCCCCCATCAAACCACCTCGCAAGATTTCCCAACCAGACCCTCCGTTTATTGCTGATCCGGAAGCACCTCCTGCAAATCCACCAACAAGCTGAGCATAACTATACGCCATGAAGTTTCCTGCAATAGAACCTGCCGCTCCGCCAATGGCTCCAGCAGCAGCACCTTTCCAAGTGGCATCCCAAGCTCCGCTCCAGCTCATGCCTGTTCCGTTTATCAAGCTCTGGGTAGCATAGTTTCCAAAACCACCAACAGCGCCGCCCGCAGCCCCACCAGCAATAGCACCACCAAGGCCGGCACCAGCGGCTTCAGCAGCAACACCTCCTGTCGCAGCAGCCGCAGCCCCCACAGCGGCGCCACCAACAAATCCAATGCCAACACTCTTACCGCAACTGCCTCCACCCGGAGCAGTGCACTGCACAATGCCAGTCACAGTCCCCACAACAGCACCAATAATAGCGCCTACAACAATGTGAACGACCTCACCATTCGGATCAACATAGTTCACCGGGTCGCCACCGTAAGTGTACGGATTCGCAAACTGTCCAGCCGGGTCCGGTGTCAGCCAAAGTCCGAAGAAGGGGTCGAAGTAGCGAGCTCCAAAATAGAGTTTCTTGATAGGCCCATCATATTCCTTGCCCTGCCAGCGCTTGTTGTCATCAGACGGGCCGTGCATGATTTCATCGGCAGTGCCGTAGGCATAGTAATCATAGGCGCTTTGAAGGCCTGCAGTAGAGGCGTAACCGCGAATATTTCCCTGAGCATCTGTCACCGGGAAGTAGGCTTTGCCATCATCCATGTTGCGAAAACCTCCAGCAACAAGATCCATGCGTTTAAGCGCAAATTCATCGTTGCCTCCATTACCAATATGATCGGCCTGATACTCGCCCACACCGGACATCGTCGTAATTTCGTAATCAATGCCAGCCCCCTTGAAAGCAGTCCAGATTCGCTGTCCCCCCTCATCATAGGCCATGCGCATCGTTTCATCCACATCTGTCAAAGGGTTCTTTGCATCATTCACCTGCGCAAGTGTTGGCTCAGTACGACCTTCCGAAAGTACATAAGCCTCTTCAGGGAGACCCGCTGCATTCAATCGATATGCAACCCTGGCACGCTTGTCATACCACACATTGCCAGCAGCATCGTACTTGAAGTATTCCACATCCGCATTCGAGGATTCTCCATTCACACTAAATCCAGCAGGACGGTAGCGGTCATCGGAATAGCTAGTCTCAACCGTATTCGGACCTTCCTGCTTGTAAGTCATTTGGCCTTCGGCTCCATCATAGCGGTACTCACCCGGGAGCGAACCCTCAACCTTCGTCAAACGACCGTCACCATCATAAGAATATGTTCCCGTACGGGTCACATTTCCGCGACCTTCAAGATTTTTCCATTCATGTTGGGCTTTGGTAACACGTCCAACAAGAGCATTGGCATAGCTTACAACCTTGTCCGTGTAGAGCGTTGCCCCGGAGGCATTCTGATAGATTATTTCAGTCGGACGACTGTGTACGTCGCGAAGAATAGTCTTCTTATAAACAAGGTCTCCCCTGTCATAGTAGCTTTTGCTCTTGACGTTGCCGTTCTTCGTATACTCATACGTCGCCAGAGCCTTGTGATTTTCGTCCTCGATTTTCAGCAGACGGCCCGCAGCATCATAGCTACGATAACGTTCGGCGCGGGGTACAAAGGCAGAAGTTCCAGCATCCCATTCACCGAACGAACTGTGCGTGAGCTCGTCAGCCTGGTTATATTCGTATGAAAGTTCCACGGCAGGCATCCCCTGCATCGCGTAGATTATCCATTGACGAGTTTTGCGACCGATACGATCATAACTGGCCATCTTTGCGACAGCAAGGTTACCTTCGGCATCGTAGGCGAAAGTTGCTCCGACATTTTTTTCGCGGACATTCGTCATATTGGACAATATAGAAGAAATCAGGGTGGCGTCAACGTTCAGACCGTAGCTTCGAAGCGTTTGTGCATCTGGCATACCATAAAGTGTACGGTTATACGGGATATAGTTTGCGGAATTCAGAGCCACGTCAGGCTTGCCGAAGTCATGACCTTTCAAGACTTCTACAGCAGCAATTTCACGCCCCTGTTCATCATAGATTATCGCCGAAAAACGATTACGCGCCTTCTGAGCTGCATTTTGGATAAAGCGCACTCGACCATATTTGTCATAAGCTGTCTTAGTAACGCCGCGATCAGGATCTTTCGTTTCAACAACCTGTCCTCTATCATTATAGCTGTAAGTTATTGCAAGCTTTGAGTTCCCATTAGGCGTAATCTTTTTCAAACGGTCAAATTCATCATAATCGTATTTTACGATATGAACCTTGTCACCAATCATACGCCAAGTCGACTTTACCAAGCCCTTGCTATTAACTATTTTCTGACTAAAATGACCTTCAGCATCCCTTGAAACAGTCAGAGAATATTTAGCAACCCCACTCTTCGAATGCTGATTCTTGTAATACGGCTTAATATCATCCTTGTTCAAATGTTCTTTTATTATAAACTCATTTTCAGAATACACAGGAATCGTCCAACTTTCCGCCTGTTCTGGAATTTTTTCAAATGAAGCATCTGCTATACCATAAGAGGTTCCGTTTGATCCCTCCGTATTCCCATAGCGTTTTTCGTATTGAACATACGCATATCCTTCTGCATAGGGTTGATCGAAAACATCAGATCCATCATAGTATGCGTTAGCTTTCTTGACACACTCATAGCATGCCATGTCCAAATATTCAAAGTTATTTGCTACATGAACAAAATCACTTGGGGAGTAATTTTTCTGCTGGAAATCATCGGTATAGTAAGCAGATACCACATAATTGTGTTCAACCGGATTTCCAAGGTCATCTAGAGCAATAAGAGAATCTTGTTTCTGGACAGTTTCGCCAAAGGAACCCTTGATTACGGCAGATGCACTCCTTCGGGCCCCAGTCATCGTTTCTGGATCAAGATAGTTCCTCGTTGTCACCATCTGCGGGGTAACTGGATCAAGTCTACGACCATCGCAGGGGGCAAATTCAACTTCAAGAGCCATGGACATTACGGTTTCATCCACATAAAAAGAAATCCGTTCTGCAAGATTATAGCCAATCTCGCTGAAGTACTGACGAACTCCAGCAACTCCAATTTCACTTTCCGTAAGAAGAGCTCCTTCCTTAAGAGCTTCGTCATAGCGGTATACATCAACCCCATTGAATTTAACACTCTTTATCACAGATCCTACGGTCGCACGAATTTCGGCCTTAACTTTTTGTCCCTTATAAAGCCAATATGGACTTGGACCTTCCAAACTTTCGACAAGGATTCTGCCACCTTCATTCGTTGATGTCGCTAAATAGAATTCCGGTTGTGGAGGGAGGAAGCGCACCATCGGACGCTGACGGAGCTTATACTCGATATTTGTAAATTTCAATGTTACATTTTCGCTATTATTCTTCTGAAATTTGAACGCAGGTGCAGGACGGAAGCGAACATTATCGGTTTCAAATAACGAAACGCTTGTTGCACCAATCGTGCCGTTAATTTTATTCCAAACATATCTATTACATGCTATCGACATTGTGGGAGTTATATGACCAACATCTCCCGAGATTGGATTTCCGCCACAATCCGCTTGTACGTATGCCGTATTATCATTTGTATAAAGATAAGGATAACCCCCTGTTTCTGGATAATCGGGATCTCCGATCGCCAATACATCGTCAAAATACCAAAAATACACATGTGTTTTTGCTAATAAAGAAACCGGTAAAAAATTAAAATCCAAAGAAATTGCTTGAATACCACCAACAACCGGATGTTCACGAGAATAATCATAAGCAACAAGAGCACCCGCATAAGTATTTGAGCCCATCTCATAAACCAATTGATTCGGCTCATTATCAACCCAAGCTATCATAGCCTTTGCATCATCAAATCCTTTTGCAATCCATCCATCACGAACTTGACCATTTTGGACAATGAACATCGATCTTGGATAAGCCTCATCGAGCGACTGCCATGCATAGCCGTTAAAAACAGAAGGTTTAGCCCACCCATCCTTATTGGCTATATAATTACCGTATTGATCTTTGTCATTATACTGCCACAACTGAACTTGAACTTCACCATCTACGTAGAACAAAACCTGCAAAGAATATTCATGGCCATCAACTGTAAAACGTCCAAATTCAAAAGCAACGTATTTGACTTTTTCATCAGAAGTAGGTGATTTGAGATCACCTTCAAAATACTTCCACTTGAAGGAGCTACCCAACGATCCGTCCCTGTTTAGAGGCTGAACAAACGGATGGTTTAGCAGATTCAAATCAGCCGAATACGATCCAAATGCAACACGACCATTCCTGTAAACAGAAAGACTGCTGTAAGTCTTGCCCATATACGAAATATGGTAGTCATCGTCTAGCAGAATCTCAGTAACACCACCTGTTGCGAACACACGTTCATTCGCACCATCCATATCAACCCAGCTCGGCAAAAAATATTTTTCTGTCGTATTTTTATCGCGATCATTGCCGAAAATAGAGTTTTGCGGAATTGCATAGCAAACAACAGCCAGAAATGTAATCAAAGTATAAATAAACTTTTTCATGTTTCAATCTCCCTTATCTGACAACGGCATCCGGTTGAATCGTTATTTCTCTTGCCCATATTTGCCCGTCCCAGGTATAGCGGCTGGCAATATTAGCGGTGGCATTCGGCGCAACAAGAACCGCCCTTATGGAAGAGATTACTCCCAAGTAGAGACTGCCCGTATTTGTATAGATGAACAAGTCTTCCGCCGTTCCCGCCGTATTCACCTCGACACGGTCACCGAGACTAAACGTATTCTGGACCCACACGCGGATTGGGGTTACGGAATTATTGAAAGAAAGCTTAGCATCCGATTCAATATTGAACGACTCGAAATTGTAAACGCCACCCACGAAGGTTACATTGGCTCCAGCATAAACATGCAGATGCTTGTACATGCCCGGTTGAACAGTCACAGTCTGACCGCCGTAAACAATCAAGTCTTCACTACCATAGGGAACATCCTGTACAACAAGGTTTGGCAGGTTCATCGGTTCGTTAAACAAGAATCCGTATTGAGCCCCAGACTGGACACTAACAGATCCACCCGCAACGACCTGTTCCGTATAGGAGTTATTCCTAAGTTCAACATCGCCTGTTGCATAAAGCATTATGGAGATATTAGCGTTCGAGCCAACATTTGCAGAAGCACAACCATAAGAGCCTCCATTTAAGACCACACGGTCCGCAATATTCAAGTGTCCTGTCGTAAAGACCTTGTACTGCATCAAAGATGTATATTCTTCAGGAATATTTTCACTCACAGAAGAAGAACTAGATAAAGTCGAACAACCGTAGTCACAACTGCTGGAACTAGATTCAATCAAGCAACCATCGTAATCACAGCTGCTGGAGCTTTGGTTATTGCCGGAGTTGCTACTACTAGAGCCAAAAGAAGATTGCTCGTAGCAAGGTGTTTCAACCCACCACCAGGTATCGGAAGCCACCTCACTAATCCAGATAGGATTGTCATTTACTCGATCCGGGTTCATCGTGTAGCACTTGCCCGTTTCCATGTCCTGCAAACCAGAATCGAAGCATTTTCCGCCATAATTTCCGTCACCATTTACAAAAGCAACGCACTTAGAGCTGGAACTTGATTCACCAGCGCAACCATTTCCGTTCATGCAGCTACTAGAGCTCTGGTTATTGCCGGAATCACTACTAGAACTAGATCCAACTAAGCAGCCTTCATAATCACAGCTACTGGAGCTCTGATTATTGCCAGAATCACTGCTAGAACTGTAATAAGGAGGAATACTAGAACTAGATCCAACTAAGCAACCTTCATAACCACAACTACTAGAGCTCAAATATGGAGAAACGCTGCTAGAACTATTATAGACAGGATTGTTTCCAGAGCTAGAAGAACTCAAGAACGGTGTAATAAACTCATTTCCCTTGTTCTTTCCGCACGAACCATCTTTGAACTTATAAATTCGCAAATTTCCCTTTGCATCGCTAAACTTTACAATTTCAAAATAAGTATCAGAACACGTTTCAGGGAATACCATGTCTACGCAAGTACCCATATAATAATTCTGATTATTGTATTGCATTGTCCAGAAAGCATTAAACTGGAAACAGATTGTCCTCTTTTTAGAATAGCCGTAACTTATGAACGTATACTCCCTACGGTCCGTACCGTCATCAGTCTGAACTACGTTTTCATCGACTAACTCCGTTTTTCCGTCATCACTGGTAACACTCACGTTTGCTTCAGGAATAACTTCTTTTTCAACAACAACATTGTATGCAAGGAAATCATTGTCTACATCATACACTTTGACTTTGATTGTATTCGGTCCTGGAGTGAGAGGAATATCCATCAAGGTACTGTTGTTATGAGAACCGCCAAACAACTGATCAAGCGGATCAAACCAAGAATTTGTTCCACATGACGGTTCACTCGACTTCCACTTGGCAACAGGCTTTTCGTTATTTTCAACAACAATTGAGCAAGCATGATTTGTATTGCTAAGAACAGGTTTAATTGTTATATGGGAAACATTGGAGGCTACAGTAGCGCCATAATTCAGTATATACTGTCTAAAGTTCGATGCAATAGACGTACCTGGCACATTACCCAACGACAGCAACGTCAAGTCCTTATCGCCATTCGCAGAATACTTCTGCGGGACAATATGGTTTCGACGAAGAAGATTATTCGACAAAGCGCCTTCTCTATAAACAACATAAGGGGTCCCTAAATTATCTATGGCAAGATCAGCACTTTCTTTTTCATTCAGGACATCTGCAAATGCGGGCTTGCCAACAGAATGCCATCTAGAACCATTGTACTTTATTACAGTCAAATTATTCAAATTAGATTCATTCGCAAACATCACATAAGGATATTCATTATCTTGATTATCCGTATATATTTCAATATCAAACGGATCAGAATCATCCAAGTACGCAATAATCCGCTGTTCTTCCTCTACAGAGGACGAATATATTGATGCGCTAACGGACTGGTCCAAAATCGGATCGAATAAGATTCCTTCCTTTTCAACGATTTTGTCATCAAGCAAAACATTCTTGACCTGATTTGTTCCCTTAAACACGCTCAAAGCATACTTATTCTTCAAGACATCCATATCCATGGAAGTTCCTTCTTTCGGAACAAGCTGATATAGGACGGCCAAGTACAGGCCGTTCTTACCCTTAGCCAACTTAATCCGTTTGGCAGTCGTAATCGGCATTTCTTCATCATTGAATTTCGCATAAAGAATATCACCATTCACATCGGGAATCTTCGATGAAACATTATTCTCATTACTAATTTTCGAAAGTCCTGCCCAAACCGATTCGTCAACGGCACTAGAAATTTCAGAGCCTTGATACAAGCGTTTTACAACCACAAAATTAGGGGATGCAGTATTTTTTTCAACATTCTTTTCATTTCCGTCTTTATCTAAAACAACTTCATTTATCGGAGCTTCTTGTTTATACGCATCAACAACACCGATATAAGCCACATAAGGAAGCCCATCATTGCCAAAAATCATATCCGCATCAATGACTTCGCCATCACTAACAATATTCTGTTCAAGAACTGTTCGCTGCCCTTCTGTATCCAGACGTAAGGTATTGCCCACAGTTTTCCAGCTATTTCCTTCTTTTTTCTTTACGATAAGGTGTTTACCCACAGAACCTGTCTTTACAACCTTTTTTCTTGACACACCCTTATCATCTTCATCAATTTTAATCGTAACGGTTTCAACATCCTCTTTTGTAACCGTATTAAGCGACTGTTGATACAAAACATAGGGCTTCTTATCATGACCAACCGCAAAATGATATAAGCCATAACGTTCACCTGCACTTCCTAGATTGGAAGAACAAGCCCCCTGATCAAAGTCTCTTCCATATTCAGGTTTACATACAAACGCAGTAGTATTATTAAACTTTACAATTTTTTGACCATTACCATCTTTTTCTGTCCAGCTTTCCTTAGCAACATACGGGAGCGCAAGAACATAGGATTCATCGCCGTAAGCATCGGCTTTCAACAAATCCTGATTTACATCCAGATACCCTTTACTCTCCGACCACGCATTGCCTCCAAATTTGGACGCAGTCATACCATTCTTGGGCAAATAGAGCAACTGATTAGGAGTTGATGAAGATGCAAATACAGGATTACGTCCGACAGAAAGCGGACCACCATGGTCGATCCATCCCGTTGTAGCCTTCGCTATTTCAATCGTATAGTAATTACCTTCGAACGGCAAGACATCGATAAGAAGGTACCAGTTCAAAAAATCTTTCATCGATAATGTCGCATCCTGCAGAACACCACAACAAGAGGATTTCCAGTCTTGAGGCTTGACTTCTTCACCGGCCTTTATAAACGCATACTGGACACGATCGTTTTTCTGTTCGGTCTTCCAGCTGACGTCTATTTCATCTGTATTATTCGGAACAACATATCGCATAGTTGAGCCGTTCTTTATACCATGGATAACATTCCCATTAATCTTAAGCTCTACCAGATTGCCAGTCCCCACAGGATTTGCTCGACAGTCACTTACACGATACTCGGTCTCCGACAGTTTGACAAGATTTCCATCGTTGTCCTCGCCAAAAGTCTGTACAACACGCCCGTTATCATCAAGGACGCTGTAGGATCCGATACCGCGGTCATTCACCGTCACAACAGGCTTGTTCCACTGTCTATTCCAATACGTAATGGTTGCAGATGCATCGGATGGGATAAAGAGGACATTCTGTGCATGCATGCTTTTGTTGTCTTTCGGCTTCAGTTCGAACGAATGTGTATTTTTAGTCAACATTCCGTTCCACTCGACCTGCTGCCACTTGCCATTTCCCAGCAAATCCCATTCCTTCACCTGAACGCCATCAACAAGCAGAGTCACCTTGGACGGGTCCACATTCGGACCTTGCACCCAAGCGGAAAACACATAGCGTTTATCCTTTTCCGTCTTTACCGACCCCCTAAGATTTTTTCCTCTCGCAGGATTGACCAAAATTGCATTCGAAGCAAAACGCCCATAATAATTGGGGTCATCACGATGATCATAATTAGGGTTAACTGGACCACCCTTACCACAACTGCTATTTCCATGTGGATTGTACCAATCGGTTGCATTTCCGCATACAAAGGGAACTATCCAATATTGGTTATTCCTAAAGTTCAAGGAATGTTCCACATTTTCGTTGGATTCGTCAACGGCGGTTCCCGGCAACAGGAAAGATTCTTCATAGCCAGCATTTACAACGTTGCCCAGCAACAAACCAGTCACCCTGTTTTCATAGAATGCGGACGACTTTATGCCGAGTTCGTCAACAGACTGGATAGCCTTGTAATTTTCATACGTTGTATAATTCGATGACATTTTCCAGTTGGCGTCATTTGTCGGGACCGCTGTTTTGTTAAAGGAATAAGTCGAAGACGGATCCATCTTCGTATACGACCATACATCTTGAATTACATAATAACCGTTTACGGACTTGTATCTGGAAACGTTTGCAGATACCACATTCTTTCCGTTTTCCCCACATGCACCTAGACAATCCCTCGTTTCATATTCTTCCTTCAAACGATTGGCATCTTTCATTTTGCTATAATCTTTCTCTTCGGCAGCATAGACAATACGTTTTTCCTTATCAGGATGGTCTTTACTAGGATCGTTATTCGGTTCTTTCCCGTCAAGATAAGTCTTAACAGAGGAAATTTGGCCATTCAACTTAGAATACCCATACTGAACAATCGATTTCGATTTATTGCTTTCAGAGATTTCTTGTTTGATTCTATCTTGATAAATAAACGTAGGCCATTTCGGATCTTGATCATCCCCATGATAACGTTCATAAACGGTCTTTTTAATATTAGTTACAATATCTTTTTCATCCTGATCAGCTCCCGGAATTTTCGTAATTTCTTCGCAAATCTGACCAGCACCTAAGCCTAAATTCTCTTTTGAATTAAACTTGCAAAGAATCTTGTCTTGGACACCAATGCCATTCATTTTTACCATGTATCCAGCAATAACAGGCGTGTTATTCACAAAATCGAACGAAACATCCTTGTCCCTTCCATACATATCTTTATCAACATAATCGTATTCATAAGAAACAACCTTGTCAAGCACAGGATCTTCAATAATTTTTTTCGTTACGATATAGAATCCAAAATTTTTCGTGAAACTGTCCGATTTTTTGAAATAAATTGTCGATGCATTTCCACTTTCAACGACAAAGAAATTGCCGCCAAGAGACCTATAATCATCAGTCCAGTTCACATCGTCACCATCAAAGGTATCCATATTCCACTTGGCTCCATCCCATGTAAGAGCCTTGTTTGACGTACGGTCAATGTACCAGTCTGTTCCGACCATTACACTAGTCTTTCTCCTCGAATTATCGAGGTTTTGAGCACCGGTATTGCTCCACACCCCATCGCGAAGTTCATAGCGGTCCAATAACGCACCCCTATTCGTAGATGTCCAAATAGGTATTTTAATTTTCTTTTTCTTAATTTTCCAGAAAGTGGGATACGGAATCGAAAACGTTATATAATATTGGACTTGGAGCGGTTCCCTTGCTATAAAGAAATTATTTCCCGAGCAACCGTCCCATTCCGATTCATAGAAGAAATCCCAAGTATCGCCATCAACCATATCCTGATTTTTATACGGTGTTGACCATGATTCGCCATTCCAATAGAACACGCTCATGTCATCGCCATCGTCATGTTTTATGACAAAATAATCCGATCCATAGGCTTGAATACTCGGTTCACTTTGGACACCATCAAGATCCCAATGCGTATTATCCCAATAGGCTTCATTTTTACCACCATTGGGTTCATACCACTGGAAAACATCAGCGTTATGACCAAGCGGTCCACGGGATTCTGTCGCTCCGTAAACCATATTACCACTAAACACATAAGTGTTATCATCATCTAAATCATCATCGTAGTATGTACGAACCAACTTTGTCTTATCATGATTGAACGTATAAATTTTCAAGCGGCCATTATTGCCACCGTCAGTTCCCAAATAGAATAAGCCTATATGATTAGTCGATGCATAAACCTTTATAAGCTGTCGGTCAAAATAACCATCCTCAGCCGCAAAACCATTCTCTACGTTACCATCTTTATCAACAAAGTCATTTTCGGTATAAGAAGCACCCCATGAAGTCCAAGGAATCGTAAGAGTTATTTTACTACGTGGACTAGCTTCGTCAATTCTTGATTTCAAAAGGAAGCCTGCACCAAGTGTAACATTTTCACGGACACCGCCATCATCGACAGATTTCTTTTTTTCGAACTTTTTGCCGTTCCAAACAACCGGAGTGTACTTATACCTGTTTCTATCGGCACTAAGTTCCTTAACATAAATAAACCAGCCCTTGTCACCAATCATAAACGATGCATGATCCGAATTTTTCATATCATCGTCATTATTAAAAGATTCTGCTTCATACCACTTACCAAAGGCACGAACATACACAGAAACATAACCACTCGGGTTAATACCAGCAATATAAGGAGTCCCATCCTCCAGATATCCAATCGAAGAGACCTTCTTCAAGTTTATTACTTGACTATGAAGCAGGGTTCCTCCGGCCTGCGAGGTCATCTGGTAAGTATATTTAAACTCGACTCGACCACAATTGGGGCCTTGAATCGCGGTCATCATTCCAAAGGGAGCATTGTTCTCCGCTAGGGAACTACTTTCGTCAGTATTGTACTCGTATGTTTCGCGATCGAAAACCTTATTACTGGAATTGGTAAATATTACTGATTTAAGGATACGCTTTACATAACGGCTATCCTTCTTAACATTCAAAGGTGAAAAAGAAAAGCGGGTCTTGGGTGCAAAGGATAAGGCTTCATAGCAGAATTCGACAGTACTTACAAGGTTTCCGTTCTTCCCATAAAAAACGACCTTTTCCAAATAATGGCGTTCAACGGGGTCGACAAATCCATCAGCATCATTTTCATCAATTTCACGATCCCCCAACAAATCTAAAAACTCATCAGCAAAAGCGCCCTCGCCCTTTGGCTTTAAAATAAATTCAACTTTTTCACCATCAGACGACTCGACTTTCTGCAAATAACATTCCTTAGTGTACTTAGCTACTGAGGGTGTACCCTTAAAAGCCAAAGCCTCTCTCTTTTGCATATAGGTATAGGAGAGATAATTACCCTTCAAATCCTCCATTTTCTGAAGGTTCCATACATTCGGGTAAAGGCGCGGAGTTCCACCAAGATTTTCGCCAACCATGCCATAAGTATCCGGCCAGCAAAGGACGTACTGGGTCGCATTTCCTAAAAGTTTCCCATTTTGGAAATCATTTCGGCCAAGACTTTCCATATCGTTTTTGCTCAAAAAATCACCATAACGATACTTACGTCCCGAATCGTCAGTCACAACCCAGCCAACAATAAATTTATACTTATACTTGCCATAGTTAACATTTTCTACAATTTCCGGCTCTATTTTCCAATATGGCAAATTAGTGATCCACCATTTATATTCGCCTTTTCGCACTTCTTGCTTAATAATCTTGTGACGGTTTCCTTCTGCAGTTAACAAGTAATAAGAATCATCGTCTAAGCTCATGGAATTGTTATGTTCGCATATAATTTTTGCAAAACCCATCGCCCAACCAAGCCCAAGCCATCCTGTAGGCGACACATCGTTTCTATTATTAACAGATTGAGTTACATTGCCTGAATAACTCATTGCAAACGAAGCCTGTACATCACCAGCAGATAGCGACGCTAAATTTTTGCTAACACTTACTGTTCCTGATAGCGGGTTCACCCCTGCATCAGCAGACATATACTGGTTAAAAGGGCTCCCGGTCTCCGCGGATTGGGCATAGAGATCCACGTTCAACAGCATTACGATTGCTGCGCATACAAATTTCATATATTTAGACAACATATTTCACCCATTATGAATTTGGGCGAGTAATTTAGAATAAGAACAAAAACTTTCAAATAAGATATTTTATTATTTTTTTCTTTCAACTTATTTTAATTCACATACAATATTATCACAAAATATTAACGGTCAACAAGTTAGCAACAAACAAGCAACACAAACTGTTAACAAAATATTACAAATAAAAAGTGACTAAATCCAGGCTTTTTTTAATTTTTTTTATTTTCACTATTGCTATATTACCTTCGTAACAAGGAACATTTTAAATGAGAAAAAAAATATTAATCTGCAGTATAGCAACAGCATGTCTTTTAACAGCTTGTGGAGATGATTCATCCACCGGGCCTGCCACAAACATCTCCTCTGGAGTTTCTCAAATTTCAAGTTCATCGACCACAAACATTCCGACCTCGTCTGCAACAGAAAGCAGCGATTCAAAGGTTAATTCTAGCAGTTCTCAAGGAACCGCCACAAATCCCAGCGGATATCCGGCAAACTACAATCCAACAACGGGCGCATTGACGGATGAACGCGACGGAGTGGTTTACAAGACTGCTAAAATCGGCAATCAAATTTGGATGGCAGAGAACTTAAGAATAAGCAAGGCCAATTACATTTCAGAATGTGCTCCAGACGCAGACAATCCTAATGAAGATTCCATTATTCAAAAATATGGTCTTTATTACACATGGATAAATGCAATGCAGCTTTGTGAATATAGGTACAAATGGGCCCAAGCTACGGATTCCGCTTACCATGGATTCCGTCAAGGCCTTTGCCCCAAAGGCTGGCACATTCCAACAATCAACGAATGGCAAACATTACTCGATCAAGGTTCTGTAAAAAAACTTCTTTCTACCGAATGGGATTATGTTAACAACAAAGGAACGGATGACTATGGTTTTTCGTTACCCAAGCCTACAGAAAACAATCCATCTGCAACATGTTTACAAACTGCAGATGAATACGCGACTGACCAAAACTACATGATTTGTTTCCAGACAAATTTCCAACAACCCGTAAAATTGGAACATATTTACAAATATCAATCCGAAAATCTCCGTTGCTTGATGGACTAACTTACAAAAATCACAATTTGTTCAAAGACCGGTGATATCAACATTCATCGGTCTTTATTTTTTAGAATCAGAAAAAAATCATCATTCTCTTAACACAACTTTTTCTAACTTTGTGACAGGTTTCAAGGACTATTACATTGAACAAACCATTTTTATTCATTCTTATCGCCTTTGCTCTTTTTCTCCTCACCTCCTGCCTCCAGGACGATGATTCGGAGAGTCGCATTCCTGTTCGCTACACAGTTATCGTCACGGACAAGATTACGGGCAAGGCTGTAGAAAAAGCCAAGGTCGAACTGACAAACGAAGTCCAGTCGGCGCAATCACTTTCAACAAACTCCAGCGGAACAGTTATTTTTCCATCCGAAGAGAGTTACGTCAACCAGATTGTGGTCACCAAGGATGGTTACTTCCCTAAGGACACTGTCGATGTCATCAGCAATCCAGATACAGCTTTAAGCGTGATTTTGCGATCCATCAGCATATTCCTTGTCCCGACAGACACAGCTTCGGTTGATTCGACAAAAAAATAACATGTCTTTCGAGCTTAAAAATCCGCCTCCACAAGCGGCCTTGCGTTTTTTACCGCAAGAGCTGATGGTCCGCTACTCCGTCATTCCGGTCGATTACAGCGAAGAAACCAAGCGCCTAACGGTCGCCATGGCCGATGTCGATGATTACGACTTGATTAACGATATCCAGGTCGCGGCCGGCGTTTATGTGAATCCGGTCAAGGCGAATGAAGATAAAGTCATCCAGTGGATTAGCGCATTTGCAGAGCATGCCGTTCCTGCTTTCGGCATGACTGCCGCCGGGAACAAGGCAAACTCCCCCGCTATCCGCATGGTGAACGAGATTATTTCGGAGGCCATGCACACGGGCGTTTCCGATATTCACTTTGAGCCAGGAGAAAAATCGTTCCTCGTTCGATTCCGCAAGGATGGTGTGCTAAAGATTGCAAGAAAGCTCCCCTTGCGCGCCATTTCAGAAATCACGTCGCGAATCAAGATCATGGCGAGCATCGATATTGCCGAAAAGCGCCGACCTCAAGATGGCCGTATTCATTTCGACGATGGCACCAAGGCTGTCGACATCCGCGTTTCGGCGTTGCCAACGGATTACGGGCAAAAGATGGTGTTGCGTCTTTTGGACAAGGGAACGATCATCCACAAGCTGGATTCCCTAGGCATGACTCAGGCCCAAATTGACCTTTGCGAAAAAGAAATTCATAAGCCATACGGCATGTTCTTGATTACAGGCCCGACGGGTAGCGGTAAGACAACAACGCTCTACACGCTATTGCAGATGATTCGCAGCCCAGAGCTGAACATTTCGACAATCGAAGAACCGATTGAATACAAGCTAGATGGTATCACGCAAACAGCCGTAAACGCAAAAATTGACTTGACATTTGCCGCGGCATTGCGCACACTCCTCCGCCAAGACCCGGATGTGATCATGGTTGGCGAAATTCGCGATAGCGAAACGGCAGAACTGGCCATACGCGCGGCTCTCACGGGCCACCTGGTTTTCAGCACGCTCCATACAAACGACGCTCCGTCTGCAATCGTGCGCCTTATCGATATGGGTATCGAGCCGTTCCTCGTTGCATCGGCAGTGAACTTTATCATGGCACAAAGGCTTGTCCGTAAAGTTTGCCCTAAATGCGGAGGAAAAGATCCGAACTGTCTCACTTGCGGCGGAAGCGGTTACAAGGGACGCGTTGGCATTTTCGAAATGATGCCCATGACAGAGACTATCCGAGAGATGGTCCACAAGGGAACATCTAACGCAGAGCTCCGCCGGGCAGCCATTGCCGAAGGGATGAAGACTCTTGCCATGGATGGTGCTGATAAAGTTGCGCTAGGATTCACTACAGAATCTGAAATTGCCGCAGAGGCAATGATTTAGCAAAATGGGCGCGGCAAGCTACAAGCGTGGATTTACACTTCCCCTCACCATAGCCATTCTTGTCATCATCGGATTTCTTATTTCGTCGTTTTACACTATGGTCAAAAACGAACGGATTGAATCCTCCCGCAGATATACCGATGCACAAGCGACATTAGAATTGGAGAGCGGCGTCAATTACGCATTTTTTCGCATGCAAGCCGAGCACAAGCCTTGGCGCACCGATAGTTTGCAACATACAAGCAAAGATGGCAACATCCGTTTTTCACTTTCACAAGTACAAGACGGTGCATTCGCCTCGCTTAACGTATTCAATCACGATTCATCACGCCATTTTACGGCACACACAGGATTCATCCCGACAAAGCGCCCTGCATTGACTTTGCTCGCATCACAGGCCAACATTAGCCTCGTCGGAAACGCACGTATTGAAGGCGGCACAGCGCTCATGAGCGGCACAGTTTCGTACAGCAGCCATTACAAGATGCGTGCGGAAAAAGATGCATTTTACGATACAGTCTATGTCGGCGATACTCTCCCCTATTTTGACACACTGAGATTTTACCCAGAAATCAGCCGCAAGCAATTTACAGATAAGTTCCAAAAGGATCGTTGCGTTTTTGATGGAACAGATGTGATACCGGAAGAACTCAGCTGCCGCGTAGTCACGATGCAGGGTGACAGCCGCTGCAACCGTTGCAAGATTATCGCAGACAAAATCTTTTTACGAGAGAGAGCCGCATCCACAAAGGCAACCATCATTGCACGAACAATTTCAATAAAAGATAGCGTATTGCTTTCGGGAACATTTTTCGCGCAGGATTCGCTGGAAGTATCCGCAAAGCGCAAGCAAGAAAGCACTATCAACTTGGCCGTTCAAGGGCGCAAAAACAGCGAAACGGATTATACGGGAATCATTATCATCTCCGACTTAAAAGCCGACAAAGCGCTTGTCTTGTTTATGGGCGACAACTGGGACGAGACCACGAAAGGCATTCCTGTAAACATCACCGAAAACGTTGACATCAAGGGATCCGTCATTTCAAGAGGGATGGTCGATTTTCGCGGTAAACTGACAGGGCAAATGATTGCATACTATATCGGTTTTTACGAAGGCGAAACTCTATGGAGAGGATTCTTTAGGAACGGACAAATTAAGGGCGACACAACAGTTCACACATTCCTTCCCGATATCATCTATCTTGGCGGCGAGGCAAGCTATGAGAATTAAGCGATCAAAAATCGGGAGCACACTCGTCGAAGTGCTTGTCAGCATAGCCATTCTCACATCCACCGGTGTTCTTGTTGTCGGCCATTTATTCCGAAGCCCAATATCGAACAAGGCATGGACAGACAATTACGGGCAAGAATTAAGCAAGATTATTTTATTAACAACACCGATAGCAAGCGACACCATCGTTACACACGCCGATGCGAACGGAATCCAGTGGGAAACCGTCGTAAAAGTACAAAAAGACAACGAAGAAATATGCTACAGCGCAGTTTCGGTCCGACACAAATCGGACTCAACACGCACGCTCCACTACTGCAAATACGGAGCTAGCAAATGAAACGTTTAATCAAAAGCGGTTTTACACTCATTGAACTTGTAGTAACCCTCGCCATTTCAGGCGTATTTTTTACCATGGCCATGAACCTGTACAGCACCGCGAACAGGGCCTTTATCACCGACAAGGAATATGATGAACTTTACTTTGAATACAATGTTCTAAAAGCAAAAACTGTACGTTTTTTGCAGGAACATCCCGACTTTTGCGAGCGCCCAGACAAATATCAATTCGAATACAAATTGCCGCTGACCCCGTTACAATGCAAGGCAATAGACAAAAAACGCTATCTCGTATATTTTCAGGGATACATGGATTCGAGTAAACGCGCCCCTGTTGGGTTCAGCACAATCATCGGAGAATAAAAAGCTCAGCAACCTTTATTTCTTCTCTTGCGGAACTAATCTGTCCACAATTCTAAACAAATCGTTGTAAATTTCGAGGAAGTCTTCGATCCAAATCGGATCATGTTCGCCAACGATGTGGAACGTTTCCTCGAGCGTGTGGAGCGAGTTGTACAAGCCCACCATGGAACTGGTCGGTTGTACGTATCCGCCACTATAGACAGACGATGCAACGACTCGAGCGCGATAACTGCGGCGGAGGCGAGCAATCAAGGCGCTGCGAAGCGCTAAAAGTTCATCGTGCGCGACAAGGAATTCACCTTTCTGTATCCATTCTTCGACTACGTTCAAACGGCGATTGATAGAATCGCGTTCGGTTGCCGGCACAAGCATTTTCTTTGTCGAAAGTGTCGAACGGATACGCCCCACAATTGTGTTCAGCAAGTCCGCATTCCAGAAAATCATCGGCGGGCGCACATCCCCCGTGTTTGTCACAAGGGCTGGCTCATGAGCTTTGATCCAGCGTTCCAGTTTTTCGGCCACAAGTTTCGCTTCTGGGTAGCGATCCACAGCCATGTATTCCTGCGCACGTGTGCAAAGCGTATCCGCATAAACCATCCGCCAATGCGAAAGCTTGCCAGTCTTGCGAATGGCATCGATGCTAGCCTTGATTTCGGACAGTTTTTCGGTGAGCTCTTCCATTAGCGAGTCACCTCGACTTTAGCGGTTTCTTTTTCGATGTTGTTCGACTGGAGTGGCGTTACACCGATTTCTACGCGGCGGTTCAAACGACGGTGTTCTTCGCTATCGTTCGGGTACTTCGGGCGGTGTTCACCGAAGCCTGCGGCAAAGAGTCTATCGGGCGGGAATCCCATCTTGATAAGCATCTTGACCACGTTCACGGCGCGTTCTGTAGACAAATTCCAGTTGGTGTAAGTCTTAGACTTCACAGGCGTATCGTCCGTAAATCCGCTCACCATGATGACGTCCGTAGAATCAAGAGCGTCTAAAAGTCCCTTGCTAATACCGCGAATCACACCCTCACCTTCCTTGGTGAGGTTTGCACCGTTGATCGGGAAAAGGAAACTTGCCTGGATCTGGATTTTACCATCTTCGAGAGCGATAAGGCCTGCTTCGATGGAAGTCTGCAAACTCTTGGACAAAAGCGCATTGCGTTCAGCCGCAATTTTACGCATTTCTTCCTGGCACGAGAGAACTTCTTCTTCGGTACGCGTCAAGTCTTCCGCTTTTTGTTCCTTGAGGGTCGCCATCGCCACAAACGCAAGGATAAATAGCGAAACGAGGGCCACGCCCAAGTCCGTGTACGCCATCCATGGATTGCTATTTTCGTCTCTATTGCGACGCATGATTAACCTTCAGCTTTTGGTTGAGCAGGGATTGCAGAACGCTGTGTCTGTTCAAGCACTTCGAGCAAGATTTCCTGAGTCTTGACCGCATTTTCCATGAGCACTTCGCTGGCGCGTTCGTGGAAGGCTTCGAGAGACTGGTTGAGATGTTCAACAAAGTTGTCTTCTTCTTCGTGTTCTGCGGTATCGCCCGAGAGCTTTTCGAGAATCGTTTCGAGGCCGCTACGCAGCATTTCGAGGTTTGCACTGAGTTCGGACTGGTTCACGCGCATAAGTTCTGCGGTTTCCACGATGTTTCCGCCAAGAGCGTCCGTGGCTTCTTTTTCCTTGACCACGCGATTGTCGATGCTTTCGGTGAGCGCCTTTTGAGCTTCGAGAAGCACGCTTGATGTTTCGGAAAGTTTTTGGAATGCGCCGAGAATGTCGGAAGAAAGGGCTCCGAGCTTTTCGGAGACGTTCTGGGAGAGTTCTGCAGAACCGGCCTGAGCCTTTTCAGCAACCTGGAGAGCCACGTTCTTAAGCGTTTCGAGGCCTTCGCGCTGGGAATCCACGTTTGCTGTTGTCTTGTCTTCGAGGCGCTGCATAAAGCTTGCCCACTGTTCACCCGACTGCTTGACCTGTTCGGCAACGGAATCACCAATATTCTTGGAAGCTTCGTCCATTGCATCCTTAGTGAGGTAAGCCACATCCATGGTGCCTTTCGCCACATCCTTAAGTCCATCCTTGACATCGGCGGCAACACTATCGAGACCCGCCTTGACGTCAGAAGCCACACCATCGAGCGAGCTCTTGACGCCGGCAGAAAGGCCATCAAGGCTTGCATTCAATGAAGTAGAAATGCCGTTCAGTTTTTCATCCAGTTTTGCAGGGATAGCTTCAACGGACTTCGAAAGAGCAACGATATTTTCATTAATCGGGTTGAATGCATTCGTTACAGATGCGCCCACAAGTTCACCAAACTTCTGGGAAGATTCGTTCATGTTGGCTACAGCACCGGCGAGAGAATCATTGACCGTCTTAATCGACGAAGTCATTTCAGTAGAAACCTTCTGGACAGATTCAACCACATCCTGGTTGAGTTTCGAAGTCATAGCGGAGAGTTCTTCGCCGACCATGGAAACAACGCCAGCCAAACCATCCTTGACCGAAGAGGCGATCACGGACAAATTCTTCTCAACAGCATCAAATAGACGTTCAAGCTCGTTCTTGTCTTCTTCAATTACGCCTTCTTCACTTACAGAGTCTTGCATGTCGAGCGTAAAGGCATCAAGATGAGCCATAAATTCATCGCGTTTGTTGCTAAGCACCGTGCGGGTCGCGCCCAAGATCAAAGCAGCAAACAAACCACAAAGGCTTGTACCGAAAATGCCTTTCATGTTCTGGAAGAGAACCTGAATCGTATCAAGCGTACCCTGCGTGGTCGAATTATCAATTGCGCCGCCGGCCGTTGCCACGGACTGCATAAGACCGAAGAACGTACCCATCAAGCCAAGCAAAATGACCGTCGAACCCACGCTGCGGTTCAAAGGAATCGAAGAACTCGATGAAAGCACTTCAAAAGCGATCGGAGAATCGAGATGGATATTCTTTTGCAGGAGGCGCTTTGCCATTTCCAATCTCTTCGCGACAACGCCACTGTCGAGTTCAGGATAAACGTGTTCTTTTTCGCAAGCGTCGATGATTTCGTCTTCGGCGATAATCTGTTTCATCTTGCGTATCGCGGAAAGCTGTTCCACCAAGTAAACAGCCATGATGGCGATCATGATAATCCAACCGAATGCAGGAGCGCCAAAGTAAAGGGCACCTGCGATAAGGGTTGCAAACCCCACCACCGTTAAAACAAGAATCGTATTGAATGCATTTTTCATTTTTTACCTACACATTCTGCGCTTGATAAGGAGCGACTGTTTCAAACAAGTTTAACTGACCGCGAGAGAACCCGCGAAGGAAAAGGGACCATTTGCTCTGGTACCATTCGATAATTTGCGTTGTAAGGCCCTGCGCGTAATCGCAAAAGTCATCCGTAAAAGCAAGGAAGCAGTTTTCGTATGCGTAATGCGGGTTCCAATAACGCCCCACATTTCGAGCACAAGACATCGCAGACGAATAATAACGTACAGGACCTTTCGAGGAAAACGCCGATGCAAAGCGTTTTTTGGCAAGCGAGTTTAGCGATGTGCGGAGCGAGACAACCATTGCATTTTCTTTTTCGCGCAAAGACGCTTCAAGACATGGCAAGAGTTTGGACACCGGGTCCACCGCACTTTCAGAAAGCCAATACTTGCAAAGTTTCTCTTGCAACTGCATCACGCGGCCATGCATACGAACAAACAACGGTTCAGCATCGCTCACCAACAAATGAATGGTCGCCGAATAGAAGTTGTTGATGTCCTGCTTGTTGTTCTTGACCGTTAAGGCCCAGCCCTTTTCTTCATCATGGACCAAGAAATCGCCACCTTCAAGCAACAGGCGAAGCACTTCGTCGGTCGAGAATCGCTGGATCCACTTGGCGCGGAACTCGCTGTAAAGTTTTTCGCAATCCTTGAAAATCTGCGGGAATCCTGATTCGCAAAGTTTCCATGCCGATTCGCTGAACGAAATCAATTCAGAACTACCGACATTGGCGTTCGGGTTGTTGAGCATGGCATCGAGATGTTCAAAGAGCGCGATGGACCATGTGACCATCATGGATTGAGAAAGCGTCGCCACAATTGCCGAGCGATTAGGACGAACGGCCAAGCGAACGCTTGCCCCTGTCATCTTACGGATTGCTCTACGGAAAGACTCTTCCACAACGACCTCTTAGAAACGCGCTTCAATATTGTGCCACACATTACGGCGCACACGCTTTTTGGATAGCATCAAGTCCGCGGCTTCACTACGGATATCGGATTCCAGATTGTTGCGAATCAAGTCCGTATCGCCATCGAGCTTGCCACCAGTTTCAAGATAAAGACCATAAACATTTTCGGAAATGTTAGAACCATTCGAAATAACTCGACCGGCCCTTACTGACAAAGCGTAACGATTATGCGCAAAAGTGCAACGCACTAAGGTTATATCGGAGCTTTCATCGATCCAAAGGCCGTAGTAGTTATTGAAGAAATTGACATTTTCAAGCGAACCGCGAGAACGGAAAATCGTATTGCGGAAAGCATTCTCGACCGTCAGGCTCTTGATTTCAAAGGGGTGCGCACTCGACATGATGTGGAAACCGTTCCAGTTCGCCACAGAATCTGCACCGCTAAAGACAACAGGCTTGTCGTTTGTCCCTGCAATTTTAATCGAACCTCGAATCATGAGCTTTGCAAACTCACCCATCAAGACGGTCACCCCAGGTTCAATGACAAGCGTATCCGATTCAGCAACAACCACTCCTTGTTCGAGCACGTAAGGGCTGTCACTTTCTTTCAAAAGGACCTTGCCGTTTTCAGTCACAGGGAACGGCATGCCTGATGCAAAAATCGAACTCGTAAGCGTAATGAGAGTTATAATCGAGGAGCGCATAAAACGGCTTATCATTGAACGTTCCTCAAGACGATTTTCTGATTAACGTTCATGCTCGGGAGCGTATCACCTGCAACAAGGTCGCATATATCAAGAACGGCCACAACATTCATTTCGGCCGACGAAATGGTTCCATGGGTCACGTCAAAAAAGACCATACCATCGCCAACGACATAGTCATTGCTTTTCAACTGCAAATTGGATGTTGTATCAGGAAGTTCCAAATACTTCATGCCCATATGAATTTTGGCCATACGCACGCCATCTTGCAAAAACACATCCTGCAATGTGAATGTTTTGTAGACAGTGGTTGTGCTGTTGCCCTTGCCGAAAATCGGCATCTGCCGTTCCCAGGATTCACCGAGCTTAACAGGCTTTTCTGGCAAAAGTGGCTGGGCCTTGAGGAAAAGCGGAATCAAATTCAATTCATCTTCTGAAGGTTTATCCAAAGCATTTTCGATAGTCGGATCCGTGATAATGCCATCGTGATTCAACTTGAACTGGAAATTCTGAATGGACAAGTACTTTTCGATGTTACGGAATTCGTCAACAGAGCGCTTATCACTTGAGTAATCGACGGAATCGATTTTCATTTCGAAACGGCCAGAACCATCATCGTAAGACATGAGGAGGCTCATCGTGCTACGGACGCTCACGTGCGTTCGCATAGATTCAGGAACAGAATTCGAATCCCCCGGGAAGCTCGCGTTCAGCGTCGATTCAAGGATGAACGACTGCGGAGCGACGGTCTGCGTGTTAAAAGAAAGATGAATTTCGTTCCGTTCGCAGGAACAGAGGCACAGTAAAGCAATAGAGAGAGCACTAAACTTTATAAAATTCATGCAATGAATATAGTAATAGTTGGCAGATATTAGTTGGCAGAACTTAGCCCGCTGCGCTCTTAGAACTTAGTTGGCAGAACTTAGCATAATTCGGAATTAGGAAATATGAATTAGGAATCAATTTAGTTTGGCGGCTTCGCCGCGACTATTTTAATTCCGAATTCCGAACTACTAATTAAAAATTACCTATCACCTTTGTTGCCGGAGTCGCCTTTTTCGAGGCGCATTTGCTGGAAGAATCCTTTGAGGAGGCCAAGGCATTCGTCGGCGAGAACGCCGCCCGAGACTTCTACAGCGCGCTTGAGTGCATTGCCGGTGATGACATCAATTGTCGTGCCGCAGCCGCCAAAACGGGAATCCGGAGAACCGTAAACAATGCGGGAAACACGGCTATTGAGAATGGCTCCTGCGCACATAGGGCATGGTTCGAGCGTCACGTAAAGCGTGCAACCATCCAAGCGCCAGTTGTCGAGCGTACTTGCTGCTGTTCCAATGGCAATAATTTCTGCATGGGCAGTCGCATCCTTAAGCTGTTCGACTTGATTGTAGCCCTTCCCTATCACGACCCCGTCTTTCACAATCACGCAACCGATGGGGATTTCCTTCATGTCAAAAGCAATCTGCGCCTGACGAAGCGCCATGCGCATAAATTTTACGTCGTCGGGATTGTCAGACGAGAGACGAGAGACGAGAGACGAGAGCGTTGAAGAATCGTCTTTGATTTTTACGTTATTCATACTACAACCTATTCCTTTTTATTGCCGCTTTTACGACGATAAAGCATATACTCAACGTAACCTCGAGGAAACATAAAGACAAGCCAAAGCCCCAATGATATAAAGATTCTTCCCAAAACACCACAAGAATTTCTAAAAATATAAAAAACACAACCCAAAATTATCGGCAAGGCAACCAAACGAATTTTCCATATTTTCGGTTCATTGTATGGATGTTCATTGCATCCCATCAAAATTGGAATTACCAGCCCCGCCACAAAAAAGCAAACAAAAAAAACTTCATCAAAATGTAATGTTATAAAATCAGTCATTTTTGCATCACTACCAATTAGACTTATTTGAATTGCTGATTTCTTCAAGATTTTTCAATTTTTGCTCGTATTCGGCTTGCAATTCAGAAGTATTCTTCCCTTCCCGCTTTTCCTTGCCAATTTTCAAAGCCATATCGAAAAGGTCACCCGCATTATCACTAGCGTCACCTGGCGAAACTTCCCAAGGCGGAGCATGTTTTCCAAAAGACCTCCCCAGAAAAACAATTGGAAGCTCTATAAGCCAAACCAATAGCGTAATTCCAAGCCAGTTAAAGATATTAGGCAAATTTATATAACAGTACGCTTTTTCACCGATAAAGAACTCAAAAAAAAGTATAACTCCAAAAACAGGGAAAGAGCCTAACCAAACAATCCACTTAAGATTGTCCCGTTCAACAAATTTCTTTGTTTTAAGCAGAAAGGGAAGAAGAATATAAATCAAGTATATCCAAAAAAGCGACCACATAGTCATCACTTAATTCCGCGGCCGTACGCGCAATACGAATCTTCCTGCATGTAGTCGCCTTCGTGGTAGTAGGCGGCACGGGCACGGCAGCCGCCGCAGCGATCGTTGAACTTACACTTGCCACAAGCGCCCTTGTAAGCCTTTGTACGCAACTGCTTGAAGATTTCGGCATTGGCCCAAATTTCATCGAACGGCGTGTCGTGAACATCGCCCGCTTCTTCCATCATGTAGGCGCAGGGACGCACCTTACCGATCGGGCTTACGATGCAGTAGTCAAGACCAGCAAGGCAACCACGGCTGTAACGAGTCTTGATGTCCAGCTGATCCGCGATGCGAAGGAACTGCGGAGCGCAAGTCGGCTTTACCGGGATTCCAAGCGTGCGGCTCTTTTCCATAATCTTGCGGAGGAGTCCTTCGTATTCAGCAACGCGAAGCGCATGACCTTCGATTTCCTTGCCGCGACCGACCGGAATGAGGAAGAAAATCTGGTGATTCACGGCACCGATTTCCTTGACCCAGTCCATGATGTCAAAAATTTCGTTCTGGTTCCAGTCCATGATGGTCGTATGGATTTGGAACGGGAGGCCCGCCGCCTTGCAGTTTTCGATACCCATCAACGTGAGTTCAAAAGCATTCGGGAGACCGCGAAAATCGTTATGACGAGCAGGATCGATGCTATCGACGCTGATACCCATTGCCATGGCCCCCGCTTCCTTGAGCTTGAACGCGAGGTCATGCGTGATGAGCGTTCCGTTCGTGCCAAATACCGGACGGAGTCCACGTTCGCGGGCATGAGCCACAAGTTCTACGATATCCGGGCGCGTCATCGGTTCGCCGCCGCTAAAAATCATGATCTTGAATCCGGCCTTCGCAATCTCGTCAATGAGCTTGAGCGCTTCTGAAGTCGTAAGTTCTGCAGACTTGTTTTCACCTGCATCCTGATAGCAGTGTTTGCACGTCAAGTTACACTTATTCGTTGTCATCCAAGAGACGATCATGCCATAGACCTCATTCAATAAAATACTTTAAAAAAAATAGTTTTTTCAAAGAACAACGGCATCCAATAAGGGTATCAACGTATGTTTTTCTTTTATAAAAGATAGCCATTTAGGAATAAACAAGTTTTTACACAAAAAAAGAGCCCTAAAAAAAAACTATTTAATTTATTTTCTATTTTTTCTTGTATGATAAAAATAACAATCTATATTATAATTGCTATAGCATGTCTTTTTTTGTGTCTTTACAAGTCAAATTTTTGGAAAGACCTCGTTTTCTTGTTTAAATCGAACAATCCTAACGTAGAAGACAAATCTTTTTCTTCATTAAATACAAAGCTACAAAATGCCAACAAGAAAATAATAAACTTGTTATATACAAAGAGCTATGAAGACATTCTACAAACCCTATCCCTGCGAGATGCCGAAAATAAAAATATTTTTTCATATACCATTATTTTGACAGCTTTATTATCAGCACTCTTTTTTTTCGGAAAAATTCTATTCAATCCAAATTACAAAGAAATTTTTTTCGCACTCGTATTTTGCTTATCAATCAGCGTTCTTTGTTTAATTGTTTCAACCATAGCTTATTTCAAAGCTTTATCATTCCAATATGAAATTCCAAGGGATATAGCCTCTATTATTGATTATGATTTAAGAACCATAAAAATAAACAGCATCGCAACTAACGCTTCCGGAGCATATAAAAATCTTCTTGCAAATCGCGATAAAGTAAAAACCTGTAAAATAGCAAAGAAATATATGAAGATTTGTTTAATATTCTACTTGTTATTCTCACTTGCCGTTTTTTTACAGAAACTAGCTCCATTTTTTAAATAGTTATCAAAAAGGAATCGAATGACAAATTCACCCAAAAAACAAGTAATCGGACCAGAACCTCCACCACCAATAAATGAATTCAAAATAAGAAACGATTCAGCTGTACAGAGAAACTTTTCAAAAAATTGTTTCGATCAAAAGCAACCGCAACAAAACAAAAAAAATAAATAATCGTTATAGAAAAGAGTCTAGCATAAAGCTAGGCTCTTTTTTAAACGATTCTTTTTGATATCATATTCTTCAAATTCCATTTTCTATCATAATATATCCTATTATACCCCTATATAATTACAATTACTATAGCAAAAATACTATCTTAAAATCGAACGATCCAAAAAGGAGATTCCCGCTCAGTGGCGGGAATAACAATGCAGGATTAGGAATTACACTGTAGATTTTTATGAATAGAAGAAGAGTTGTTATTACTGGTATGGGTGCGGTGACCCCCGTTGGCAAGTCCGCCCCTGAACTTTGGAACTCCATCAAGGCAGGCAAGTGCGGCATCGGCCCGATTACATTGTTCGATGCCACGAACTGCCCGGTGAAAATTGCAGCAGAAGTCAAGGATTTTAAGCCTGAAGAACACGGCATCGACCCGAAGGAAGCCCGCCGCATGGCTCGCTTCACGCAGTTCCTCGTTGCTGCCGCTAACGAAGCGGTCAAAGACGCAAGCCTCAGCCGTGAAATGCTCGCCGAAGACACGACTGGCATTGTCGCTGGTAACGGTCTTGGCGGCCAGGACGTTGTCGAAGAAACTTACAGCAAGTACCTCGAAGGTGGCCGCCGCCGCGTCTCGCCGCTTGCCATGCCCGAACTGATTGCAAACGAAGCATGCGCAAACGTCTCCATCGCACTTGGCATCACAGGCTCTGCCTGGACGGTCTGCACCGCCTGTGCCTCCGGCACTGACGCCATCGGCGTTGCACTTGATGCCGTCCGCTCGGGACGACTTGACGTCTGCCTCGCCGGCGGTTCCGAAAGCGCCATCACGGACTACTCCATCAAGAGCTTTGCGGGCATGCACGCGCTTACCGACAAGTTCAACGATGCCCCCGAAAAGGCATCCCGCCCGTTTGACAAGGACCGCAGCGGTTTTGTCATGGGTGAAGCTGGCGCCATCCTCGTGCTCGAAGAACTCGAACACGCCAAAGCCCGCGGTGCAAAGATATACGCCGAAGTTGCCGGCTATGGTTCTTCTGCCGATGCTTACCATATCACAAGCCCGCGCCCGGGTGGAGAAACTTGCGCCAAGGCGATGACCAAGGCATTGAAAGACGCAGGCATAGCCCCGACGGACGTGGACTACTACAATGCCCACGGCACCTCGACGCACTTAAACGACCTCACCGAAACGCAGATGCTGAAAATTGCACTCGGCGAACACGCCTACAAGATCAAAGTCTCTAGCACCAAGAGCATGACCGGCCACTGCGTCGGTGCAGCAGGCGTTATCGAAGCGATGATCAGCACACTCGCCATCCGCGATTCGTTCTACCCCGCAACAATCAACCTCGACAACCCGGACGCAGAATGCGACCTCGACTACGTGCCGAACAAGGGCATCGAAGGAAACATCGATGTTGCTGTGTCTGCCTCACTTGGTTTTGGCGGTCACAACGGCATTGTCGTGCTTAAGAAATACAACGCATAGATTTCTTTACAAAAGGAAATATAACCGAGAATGGCGGACATGAGCCGCCATTTTTTTTGCTTTTGAGCGAAAAGAGAACTATATTTACATAGATTATGCTAGATAGACGCCAAAAATTCTTTGCAAGTTTAGTAGCCGTACTGCTGATAGTACTTATTAGCCTTGCTATTGTTGCGGTCCGCGAACAAGGCGTCTACGATTCTGGAATCAAGCTTAACCATGGTTGGACTCTCATTTACCATGGCGACACGACTCAAATTCAATCCACCGAAACATACGCAATAACCGATAAGGTCGTCCGAGGGGACTCGCTCATTTTAAGGAGAACTCTTACTAACGAAATCCCCTACAGTCCGGTACTTCGTTTTAAAACCTACCAATCTTTTGTTGAAGTGTTTCGCGATGGGAAAAAAATCTATTCAAACAGTGAAAGTAATTACAAAGAGCACAAGCTCGTCGGAAGCGGAGTTCATTTCGTCTATCTTGGCATTTCTTTAGTCAAAGGCAAAACATTAGAGTTAAAGTTCTACTTTTCAGAAGATGACATATGGAATGTACTCCCCACGTTTGAAGTTCTTCCGTCAAACTATGCCTTTGGTGACTTTTATGCACGGCATTCCATAGCATTGGTGATTGGACTTTTCCTCGTGCTTTTCGGCATATTGACGCTCTTCCTCAGCGCAGGAATGATATTCTACAGAATGAAATTTTTCCAAATCATGATGATTGGATTTTTGTCCATATGTCTAGGTATTTGGACTCTATGCTTTACAAAAGTATTCCAACTGTTCTCGTATGATTTTGCATTCAACACGAGCCTTGAATACTCATGTCTTTACATATCCCCATTGCCCCTTTATTTGCTTTTGCTCCATATGCGTTACAAGCAGATTGGCAAAATCCTTTGGCGAGGCTTAATCATCGTTGCAAGTATCGGCATACTGATATTTGTGACAACATCTATTCTGAACTACACCGATACCGTACATTTCCCGCAAACACTGTGGGTTTTCCACGCATACGTCATTTTATGCGTTGTTTACTTATTTGCTGCAGTCATTTCAAAGAAGAGCCTTTTGGATACTCCAACTAAATTTTTAGCAGCAGGCATATTCACTTTTGGAGCTTTTTCAATCCTCGAACTCGTCCGTTTTAATGTGATGACACTCTTCCGCTTGGAACATACCATGCTCGGAATAACATGGCTCCCGATCGGTACGCTCTCATTTATAATTCTCCTTGTCATGAGTTACATCGTGTACACGTACCGTTTGATGTCTGCCAAAACGGAGAAAGACGTCTTGAAAGAAATTGCCTATAGAGATTCACTGACAGGGATTTACAACCGCACCAAATGCCAGCAGATTTTTGATATTCTAGATGCGTCTACAGCTGATTTTGCGATAGTGAGTATCGACATGAACGGTCTTAAACTTGTCAATGACCGTTATGGACACCACGAAGGAGACCAACTGATTAAAGCATTCGCGATGTCATTCCATGATGCATTTGCAGAAATTGGAACGAGCATCCGCATGGGTGGCGATGAGTTTTTAGCCATCATACGCATAGAACATATTGATGAAGTCGAAGTCGCTTTAGCGAAGATGAAGGTATATCAAGAACGGAATAGCAAGAAATTGCTTACTCCTCTAGAAGCCGCCTATGGTGTCGCCTACAGACATGAATTTTCGAACGGTGCAAATACGAATTCCGAAAACGCGGAACTTGCCGATTCAGAAAAAGTGTATCAACTCGCAGACGAACGCATGTACGCCATGAAATCTGTGATGAAATCGACACTCATAAGAAAATGAAAAAATTTTACTTGACATACGTTTGAGGCAATAGGTATATTGACAAGCCGAGTTGTGTAAAAGCAACAGTGAAAAACCTCTCACGTATGAAAAAAGCAAAGAAATTCCTGCCCTGTATTTTAATAGCGCTCGCGGTAATAACCGCAATAGTCTACGGCCTTAGCCTTACCGAAGATTGCGCACAGCAAGGAATAACGAACTATAGCGCACTTGGAATTCCGAAACAAGTAAAATTCAAGCGTCCGGTAAAGGAATACCAAATCGACGGCATGCAAGTTCTCGAAATGGCATCAACCGACGAAACCAAGCCTGTAATCCTTTACCTCCACGGTGGCGGTTACAGACAGGGCTTTCAACATTTCCATTGGAAAATGCTTGCCGAACTTTCAAAAGCAACTGGTTGCGGCCTGGTGATGCCCGACTACCCTCTTTTGCCGAACCATACTGCAGTTGAAGCTCACGCGCTCGTGCTGAAACTCTACCGCGAATTGACAAAGCGCATTCCAGCAAGTCGAATCATCATCATGGGAGACAGCGCTGGCGGCGGATTCTCACTTGCGCTTTCAGAAGAAATCAACGATCAATCACTCCCCTCGCCCATGCATATCATCTTGATTTCTCCCTGGGTCGATATCACTGGCGGCGATGAATCCATTGCTGAATACGACAACTGGCTTCATATCGACGAGCTTCATCAATTTGGTCTATCTTGGGCAAACGGCATGGACGCACACCATCCGATGGTGTCGCCGCTTTACGGCAACATGCAAGGGCTCCCGCCCACCGATATTTTCGTAGGAACCTGGGAAGTATTCTACCCCGACATCGTAAAATGCAGTGAAAAACTCAAGTCCGAGGGCGTAAACGTAACGCTCCACGTCGGAGAAGAACTAGGGCATGTATACCCGCTTTATCCAGCTCCAGAAGGCGAACAAGCCCGCAAAACCATTGCAGAAATCGTCAACCGCAGCGCAGAAAGAATGCAACAGTTGGTTTTGAACGAGAAAGCCACACAGAGGATTTGGGAATAACTATATTTTCCTCCATAAACAAAAGAAGGAAAAACAATGGAAACAGAATCCAAATCTCAGTCCAAAATACAGCTTCCCAAAAAGAATTACACAAAAGCAATCATTGTCGCGGTCATCGTTGTTATCGCTCTTATTTTGCTCAAGTGCAATATCGGTTACAATAGCGCAACGCAGCTTCTTGTGAAGCAGTCCCCGTTTGGCACGCTTTCCTGCATTGACCACGCCGGTTTTTACTTCAAGGGATTTGCAAGCATCTACTCTTACGACAGAACCAAGGACTTCTACTTCAACTCCTCTACCGATAAGGTTAAGGGCGAAGGCTGGGAAGGCGGCGACGACGACGAGGACGACATTTCCGTTACCTTGTCCCGAAACGCAAATGCCGAAATCAGCGGCTACCTCAAATACCAGCTCCCCACGGACTGCGAAGACCTCGTGAAAATCCACCGCGAACAGCGCTCCGACAAGAAGCTCAAACATGACCTCGTCCGAAACTCCGTGCTTTCGGCTGTTAGAAAGACCGCTCCGCTCTTCACTGCCGAAGAAGCCAAGGTGACAAAGATTGCTGAATTCAGAAGAATCGCCGAAGACCAGCTCACCGAAGGCGAATACCTCACCACGATTGAAGTGCTTACCGAAAAGGCCGGCGAAGACGAATACGATTCCGAAGGCAAGATCATCAAGAAAGCCGAAACGCAGGAATACAAGGTCACGAAGCTGAAACTCGACAAGACCGGCAACCGCATCTTGACAAAGCCGTCTGCACTCCGTCTTTATGGCATCAGAGTCGTGCAATTCGAAATCCAGAACGTCCGCCTCGACCAGAAAGCACAACAGCAGCTCGACATCGTGAAGGACCGTGAAATGAAGCGCGTGTCTAACGCAACGGCAGCAGAAACAGCAAAGCAGGCCGCCATCACCGCCGAAGCTGAAGGTAAGGCTCGCATTGCCCAGGCCAAGGCTGATCAGGAAGTGGAAAAGATCAAGGCCGTGACGCAAGCTGAAAAGGAACGCGATGTGGCTGTTCTCCAAGCTCAGAAGGAACAGGAAGTCGCACGCCTCGAAGCTTTGAGGGCTCTCGAAGTCGCAAAGAAAATCAAGGCTGAAAAGGAAGCAGAAGCAGCTGCTAACAGAGCACTCGTGAGCGCCGGTTTGACTCCGCAAGAACGCGCCGAATGGGACTACAAGACCAAAGTCGGTGTTGCTGAAGCTCTCGCCAAGTCCGCACACCCGCTCGTCCCGGAAATCATGATGACCGGCGATTCCAAGGGCGGCGCAAGCACAGCCATGGATGCCGTAGGCTTGAACATGCTTATGGGCCTCACCGAAAAGCTGTCGAAATAAACGGCTTCGCTGCGAAAAATGTTCCCCAAGCATGTCACCCCGGATTTGTACAGGTACAAAGCACTTCGGCTCAGCCATGAAAATGCAAGCATTTTCGCAGCATTCGCCTTGGTAGCTTTTATTCCGGGGTCGGCTTTTTATTGTCATCCCGCCTGATAAGGCGGGATTTTTGTTTTGGAGTTAAATCCTATTTGAAAAAAATTATATCTTTCAAATGAACATATCCCCGCTATTTTCGGCAATTGAGCTGAAATGGAGTACTGCAAAGGAGCCTTGTATGTTTGACAAGTTTTTCAAGTCGTGTGTGAAGTTTTCCATCTGTAGTGCTGTGCTGTTTTTCTTTTACCATCTTTTCATTTCGCAAAAGCTTGATGAAGAAACATCCACAAACACAAAGGAACAAGAGTAGTTTATGGAACAGAATAAAGACATCGCCGATATCCAGGCGGCAGAAGCGACTTTTCAGAAGAAGAAAAAGTTCATCCTTTGCTATCACAGTTTTAGCGTAAACAATTTCAAGAAGGCGTCCGTCCAGATTCGTAAGCTTGCCGAAGCGGCAGGCTCCCCCATAAGCATTGCCGTGATTCCAGCATTCGGTGCAGCCCCGGAATCCGAGGCCGAACAGTTCCGCGAAGAGCTCGAAAAGTTCGTGAAAGAAGGCTACGAGATTATGCTCCATGGCGCACGTCACCGCGCAGATCTTTCGCTGAAGCGTAGCATTGCGGGTAAGCTTGCCCTTTTGGTTTCGAATAACGAAGCTGAATTTGCAGGCATCGATGAGCGCTTTACGCAAGCTCTTCTCAAACGCAGTCTTGCCTTGTGGAAGGCTCATGGCACGGGCAAACCGTCCGGTTTTATCCCGCCGATTTGGTTCGGGAACAAGTACCTCAAGGAACAGGCGCTTTCGATTTTTGACTACTACGAAGATTTCCACGGCATTTACCAGAAGGTCAAGGGAAACATCAAGAAGACGCGTTCGAGCACGTTAAGTTTTTCCATTTTACCGACACCGCTCCTCGGGATTGCGCAAACTTACGCCTGCCTCAAAATGCTTTTGCCGGGCGGGGTCCATCGCTTGGTCTTCCACGATAAAGACTTTAGGACGATTGGCGAAAAGCGCATTTTGAACATGGTTCGTTACATTTCGACCATGCGTGAAAAAATCATGTACAAGGACTTGTAATTTCAGGACTTCGCACAAATGATTTTAAATAAGTTTCTATCTAAAATTGATTACAAGTCTTATGAAGATTTGTATAAAAATTTCAAGATAACGATTCCGAACGACTTTAACTTCGCATACGATGTTGTCGACGAATACGCGAAAAATGAGCCGAAGCGCGAAGCGCTTGTGTGGTGCGACGACAATGACGAAGACCATATCTTCACATTCAAGGATTTATCGCTAGCCTCCCAACGCACTGCAAATTTTCTCGTAGAACAGGGAATCAAGAAGGGCGACCGCGTGATGCTCATTTTGCGTCGCCGCTACGAATTCTGGTTCTTTTTGCTTGCGTTGCACCGCATTGGCGCGATTGCAATCCCGGCAACGAACATGCTTGCCGCCGAAGACTTGGAATACCGCTTCAACGCCGCCGCAATCAAAATGGTGGTGACATACGACGATCCTGCTTTGCAAAAGGAAGTCGACAAGGCAAAGTCCAAATGCGAATCGGTCGAAAAACTCGTAACGGTAGGCCAGACAGCCCGCCAGAACTGGATCAGCTTTTACGACGACTACGAACTTTTCCCGGCCACGTTCGAACGCCCGACTGGCGAAGATGCGACGCACAATGATGATATCATGATCGTGTACTTCACGAGTGGCACGAGTTCGAACCCGAAGATGGTGGCACATACATACACGTACCCGCTCGGCCATATCGTGACCGCCAAGTACTGGCAGCATGTGGTTGATGGAGGCCGCCACTTGACCGTTGCAGAAACGGGTTGGGCAAAGGCTCTCTGGGGCAAAATTTACGGGCAGTGGATTGCCGGTAGCGCCGTGTTCACATACGACATGACCACGTTCATTCCGGGCAAGCTCCTCGAAAAGATGGCGGAATACAAGGTAACGACTTTCTGCGCACCGCCGACCGTTTACCGCTACATTTTGCAGCACGGGATTGGCAAGTACGATCTTTCGAGTTTGCAATACTGCACGACCGCAGGCGAAGCATTGAACTTGGACATTTACAACAAGTTCTACGAGCAGACGGGCATCCGCTTGCAAGAAGGCTACGGACAGACCGAGCTTACGCTCACCACAGGTAACTTTGGCTTTAGCGAACCGCATCCAGGTTCTATGGGTAAACCCTCTCCAGGCTATCGCATGGAAATCGTGAACGCCGAAGGCAAGCCATGCGAAGTCGATGAAGTTGGCGAATTGATTATCAAGATCGACCAGGGCAAGCCATTTGGCATGTTCGGCGGTTACTACAACGATCCGGAGCGCACCGAAAAAGTCTTCGAGGGCGGCGTGTATCACACAGGCGATACAGCAACCCGCGACAAAGATGGTTTCTACTGGTTCGTGGGCCGCACCGATGACCTAATCAAGAGTTCCGGCTACCGCATTAGCCCCTTCGAAGTGGAAGAAGTGCTACACAAGCACCCAGCCGTTTTGGAAGTGGCCGTGACAGGTGTCGAGGACAAGTCTCGCGGTCAGGCGGTCAAGGCAACGGTCGTTCTGCAGAAGGGCTACGAAGCCTCGAAGGAATTGGCAAAAGAAATCCAACTTTTTGCAAAGAACATTGCAGCAAGCTACAAGAGCCCGCGCATTATTGACTTTGTGACGGAACTACCGAAAACAATCAGCGGTAAGATTCGCCGTGCGACAATCCGCGATAAGGATACAGCCGAGAATGTGACAGCGCCAGACGAAGCGAATGCGGAAAGCACCGCAAACGAAACGTCTGAAGAAAAATAACTGACACAGGCTCCGTCATAGACGGGCAAACAACATTAAAAATCCGGCTTCTGAAGAAGTCGGATTTTTTGCAAATTTACTTGTTATCAGCGCAATATTTATTAGCCATGTCGAGCAGCTGCTCCTTCCCTACCTTAACATCAAAAGTCTTTGATCCAAGGGAACTGAGGGCACCGCCATAAGTCATCTTATAGCCATTTTCAGTTTGCGTAAAGGTAACAGAACCACCCTTTGTCTTGGCGGTTGCTGAGTTATCCGTGCTAGACACCGTGCAATCACTAGCGTCCGTAACCGCAGATGTCACCTTCTCTGCAGAAGAACAAGCGGAGAGCATCGCTGCAGCTCCGAATGCGGTAAAAACCATAAAAAATTTCATAGAATCTCCTTGCTATAAGGACGGCTGTTCAGCCAAAGCAATTGTTTATGATTATACAATATATAACATAATTTCGTGGAAAAACGAATAAAAAACAAAAACGCACCCCTATCGGATGCGTTCTTGAATGAAACTTTCAAAAAATTACTATTCCATCGCACAGGATTTTTGAGCCAATTCGACCAAGTCTTCCTTAGAAACAGGATTCGACGACGGCACATCAATTGGATCATAATTTTCAGCGCCATTGCCACTATAAGTAATTCTATAACCATCTTCTGTAATCGTATACGTCATCGCGCTACTATAACCACCAGGCAAAGACGTCAAAGCCGTTGCAGAGTTGTCCGTGGACGTTACAGTACAGCCATACGATGTTGCAGACGTAGAATCGTCATCACCGCAAGCAGTAAGAACAGCAGCGGCGGCAACAGCAGCCAAAATCAACATTTTTTTCATTTGATATCTCCTTTTTATATTACCAATATGATAACAAAATATTGGTAGAATATAATATAAATTAATTACCACAAGACAAGTTGTAATTTATTTTTACATTGCAAGCAAAAAAAAGAGCCTGCAACGAGGCTCTCATTAGTTTTTTTCAACAGATAATTTTGCTTTTACTTCAATTTATTGAAAACACGTTTTGCAGCATCAATGGTGCGATCAATGTCGTTTTCGGTATGTGCAGCACTCACAAAGATCGCTTCGAACTGGCTTGGTGCCAAGTAAATGCCTTCGTCGAGCATTCCGAGGAAATAGCGACGGAACAGTTCCAAGTCGGATTTCTGCACGTCGGCAAAGCATGTGACCGGACCTTCGGTAAAGAAGATGCAACCCATGGAACCCACCTGATTGACGGCCAACGGAATCCCCGCTTCAGTTGCTGCGGCCTTGAGTCCCGCAATCAAGCGTTTTGTCATCGCCTCGGCATGCACGTAGTATTCCGGGTGAGCGTTGAGTTCGCGCATCGTTGCTAGGCCCGCCGCCATCGCGACCGGGTTGCCCGAAAGCGTTCCCGCCTGGTAAATTCCACCGAGCGGAGCAATTTGCTGCATCACGTCCAAACGGCCACCGTAAGCGCCCACCGGCATACCACCACCGATAATCTTGCCAAAAGTCGTCAAGTCAGGCTTAATGCCGTACAGACCTTGAGCACAATGAATCCCGACTCGGAATCCGGTCATGACTTCATCGACAATTAAGAGAGCGCCATGTTTCTTTGTTTCTTCGGAAAGCGTCTGCAAGAACTCGGGCTTCGCAGGGACAACGCCCATATTGCCTGCCACAGGTTCCACAATCACGCCAGCGATTTCGTCACCAATCTTGTCGAAAAGTTCCTTCACGCCTGCCACATCGTTGTACTGGAGCGTGAGCGTGTACTTTGCCAAGTCCGCAGGCACACCCTTGCTGCTCGGCTTGCCCGTCGTGAGCATACCCGAGCCCGCCTTGATGAGCAAGCTATCGCTATGGCCATGGTAGCAGCCTTCGAATTTCACAATCTTATCGCGACCGGTAAAACCGCGAGCTGCACGAATCGCACTCATCGTTGCTTCGGTGCCGCTGTTCACCATGCGAATCATCCCGACGCTCGGCACAAGGCTCATCACGAGTTTCGCGAGTTCCGATTCTAGCCCGCACGGAGCGCCAAAACTAAGGCCATTCTTTGCCGTTTCTGCAACGGCATTAATCACTGCATCGTGCGCATGCCCCAACAGCATCGGGCCCCAGCTACCAACGTAATCGATGTAATCATTGCCATCCACATCGTAGATGTGGCTTCCCTTGGCGCGGGCAATAAACGGAGGAGTAGCCCCCACGTTACCGTATGCACGCACAGGGCTGTTCACGCCACCCGGCATGAGCGTTTTTGCTTCTGCAAACAACTTTTCGCTTAATTGATGATTCATGCGTTTTCCTTTACGATGTGCACCACGCGCTGCGGGAACGGAATCGAAATACCCACTTCGTCAAAACGTTCCTTGACTTGCTTCATGTACTTGCAACGCATATCCCAATAATCGCACGTCTTGACCCAGATTCTCATGTTAACGCACACGGCGCTATCGTCCAACGAAGATACATAAAACGACGGAGCAGGGTCCTTCAAAACTTTCGAATCATTTTCGACAAGCTGTTTCATTTCGTTCATCGCTTTTTCCGCTGAATCTGCATAATCGATACCGAACGACAAATCCAGACGACGCTTCGGATTGCGGCTGTAATTTATAATGGGAGCCCCCCACAGCATGCTGTTCGGAGCAAATACATAAAGACCATCCAGCGAAATAAGAATCGTATTGAAAAGACCAACGCCCACAATTTTGCCCTTCAGGGAACCGCACTCAATGTAGTCCGATGCACGGAACGGCTTGAGGAACAGCAACAAAATTCCCGATGCTATGTTCCCCAGCGTATCCTTCAACGCAAGGCCAATCGCAAGAGATGCGGCACCCACCACCGTCACAATCCCAGCCGTATTCACGCCAAGAATGTGCAATATCATGAGCAATCCGACAATATAAATCGCATACGAGAAAAGCGAATAAAGTAATGGTTTTACAGAAGCATCGGCCCCTTTCTTAATCGCAAAACTCAGAATGAATCGGATAATCGCCAATATAAGAACGATAGCGATAAGCACGGTCGCAATTTCAATAATATCTTGAGCAAGTGCATTTGAAACGCCAAGATTTTTCAAGAACAAATCAAATTCTTTCATAACTTATCATGCCCTCAGGCATCCCTTTTTAATTGTCATCCCGGACCCCATGTCACCCCGGACTTGTTCTCTTTGACCACTTAGAGCTTTAGCTCTTATGTGGTCATGATCCGCGAATGGGGACGGGGCGGGATCACCTTTTTACACTAACTTTTTTTCCAAAACTTCCTTCGCGTGGTACGTGATGATAATGTCCGCACCGGCACGCTTGAACGCAATCAAGTTTTCACGGATAATCGCATTTTCGTCAATCCAGCCCATCTTTGCAGCCGCCTTGACCATCGAATATTCGCCACTTACGTTGTACACAGCGACAGGCACGTTGCTGATTTCTGCAGTTTGGCGAAGCACATCGAGGAACGCAAGGCCAGGTTTGACCATCACGATATCGGCACCTTCTTCCAAATCAAGTTCCACTTCGTGAAGCGCTTCGCGACCATTGCGCACATCCATCTGGTAAGACTTGCGGTTACCGAAATGCGGTGCGGAATCCGCAGCATCGCGGAACGGACCATAGAACGCACTAGCAAACTTTGCACTATAAGCCATAATCGGCGTATTCGAGAAACCATTGGCATCAAGCATTTCGCGGATTGCAGCCACTCGGCCATCCATCATGTCGGAAGGCGCAACCATATCGGCACCAGCTTCGGCATGTGAAAGAGCAGTCTTTGCCAAAAGTTCGAGCGAAGGATCGTTATCGACATCGCCATCCTTGACAATGCCGCAATGGCCATGGCTCATGTATTCGCAAAGGCACACGTCCGTAATCACGTACAAATCCGGGAACTTCGCCTTTATCGCGCGTACGGCTCGCTGCACAATGCCGTTTTTGTCATAGGCGCTGCTTGCCATTTCATCTTTGTGATCCGGAATTCCGAACAAAAGAATCGATTTTACACCAAGAGCGACACAGCTTTCCAATTCCTTCAGGATTTCATCTATTGAAAAGCGGAACTGGTTCGGCATCGAAGCAATTTCTTCTTTGACGCCCTCCCCTTCTACCACGAACATCGGGTAAACAAGGGAATCGGGATTCACGGCTGTTTCAGCAACCATGTTGCGGATAGTTTCATTTCTGCGTAAACGACGTGGACGGATAATCATGACTAGGTATTAAGTTTTAGGTTATAAGTTTTAGAAAAAATCATTCTGGAGTACAGCGGGGAACTACTCCCTATCATCATACGCTTCGGCATCTTCGGGCTCTTCGACAGTCCATTCGCGGATGTGCTTCGCGAGTTCCTTTTCACCGACGCGTTCGAGTTCGTCCGAAATCGCATTCAATTCGGAAGCCTCCTGCGCAGGCAATTCCTTTTCGAAATGCTTGACGTACTGTTCCAGCAACTCAAATTTTTTAAGATTCGCCAAAAGCATCATGTAGCTCGTATCGCAAGAATTGCTGCGATACTTGACGTGGTCAATCAGAAGCTTATCGAGTTCAGAACCGCTCTTGAGCATGCAAAGTCTTGAAAGGTTCATGACCTTCGGGAAGCATTCGTACAAACGCGTGGCGTACTTGAGGCAATCCGTCTTACGGCCTTCGCGGTCGGCAATCGCAGCCTGCAAATCAAGGAAAGCTTCTTCGTCTTCTGCCCCCGGGTCCTTCACATCACCGAGCCATTGCTTGGCCATGGCAATATCGCCTGCGACAAAGTAAGAGTTCGCGATGTCAATCAGCGTGGCGTTGCTCTTGTCCGGATCCTTGTAAAGCGAGGCCTTCGCGAAGTTTTCAGTATCCTTGATGGCATCGGCCATGTCGCAAATCGCATCGAGAACGTCTTCGCGGT
>CAMJNF010000002.1 GCA_946407235.1 uncultured Fibrobacter sp.
GCTGCTTTCACACGGCAGAGGTCACTGGTTCAAATCCAGTACCGTCCATTCGAAAAGGCTTCCACACGGAAGCCTTTTTGTGTATGTACAAATTTTCTATCTTAAATTTCACGCAACCAAATTATGTAGCTGGGGCATCTAAAAGGTATGAATTACAAAAAAGCAATCGTTCTCGGTATTTTTGCATCAGCATCACTTGCTTTCGCTAACGGTCCATGGACTCTAAGCGCATGTCTCAAGCAGGCTAAAGAAAAGAGCCTCAAACTCGAATCGGCAAAGATCCGCGAACAGAAAGCTGATGTCAGCCTCGAACAGGCGAAAGTCGGGAACTACCCCACACTTTCGGCCAGCATCGGTAACTCCCTTTATGATTCCCCGTTCAGAAACGGTCCCCAAGACCATTACCGCCTAAGCGCCGGCATAAACGCTTCTTACACGTTGTGGGATGGAGGTTCTACTAGCCTTTCCATCAAGGCCAACGAACTGAACAAAGAAGCCACACGCTTTTCCACAAAAGAAACTGAACGTTCCGTGCAAGAAAGCGTCCTGAACGCATACATGAACTTGCTCGCCGCCATCGAAAAACTGCACACGGCAGATGCGTCCGTTGAACTTGCCAAGGCCGAATTCGAGCACTACAACACACTGTTCGAAGCCGGTTCCATTACCAAGAAAGACTTGACACAGTCGCAGGCAAACGTGTTGCAAAAGGAAGCGGCACAACTTGCGGCTCAATTGAGCGTGAACACTTCGAAGACAACGCTTCGCCAACTCCTTGAACTCCCCGAAAGCGAAGCTTTCGAAGTTACTGCTCCAGAAACAGAAATCCAGACACCGGATGCACTTGCACCCATTCCGTCGCTTGATGAACTTCAAAAGACCGCAACGGACAATTCCCCCAGCCTGAAATCTGACAGTCTCTCCATCCAGGTTGCACAGAAGAATACCGAAATTGCAGGCAAGGGCAAGTCTATCAAAGTCTCGCTCGGCGCAAGCGCAAGCACTGGCCTCCAAGCTTGGGAATCCAAGAAATACGGGAGCCAAATCAAGAATGGCTATTCACACAGCGTTTCGTTGAACATCAACATTCCGATTATTGATGGCGGAGCAACCGAAAACAAGATTTTGCAAGCACAGCTTAACGAAACAGAAAGCCAAGTTGCCTTGAAGGAACAGGCCAAGTCGCTCGAAAACAGCATTGAAAAACTTTACTTGAATGCGCTCAGTGCCGACATGCAGTGGAAGGCTGCAATCCTCCAGGTCGAAGCCGAAAACGAAGCTTTACTCGTCGCTGAAGAACAACGTAACGTGGGTTCACTGACCTACACGGATTACCTCTCGCAGAAGAACCGCTTAGAAAGCGCGCAATCCACACTCACGAACGCTAAGTACACAAGCCTCTTGGCCCGCAATCTGCTGGACTTGTACCAAGGAAAGCTGGACTAGAAAGGCGATCCCGGCACCCCGGAACAAGTCCGAGGCAGGCTCAAGCCGGGGTGACAATGAAAAAAAAGTGTCATGCCCCACTTGATGTCTTTGACTACTTGCAGCTATGCTGCTTAGTAGTCATGATCCGCGTATGGGGAGGGCATCTCCTTTTTATACGAGACGGCGATTCCCACCTAAAGGTGGCCATGCGCACTATGGAACAAAGTTCCAAGTGCTGTCCGCCCGCTCAAGGCGGGAATGACAACGGAGCCGAGCGATGCAGAAACATGCTTGCATGTTTCTATATCCGAGGCGAACAAGTCAAGCCCCTTTCGGGGAATGACAATGCGAAAGGCGTAGCCGCTACACGAGCTTTTCGGCTTCGCCTTCGGCGTACTTTCCGTACAAAATAGCGACAATATCTTTCTTGGCGACTTTCTGACCTGTCTCCTTAAGGCTCACACGGAGCCTGTCAAGCATCGCCTTGTCAATTTCTTTCCAGTACTGGTTCGTCTCGGTAAGCGTCCAGAGCTTGTCATCGCCACCGCTGATGGTCACGAGTTTCGCCTTGAAGAACGTTCCCAGCGCGCGGTTGATAATGCTGCTCGTCGTACCGGCAATATTCTTGGCGACAATTTCCTGAACCAGATCCTGCTTGTTCATTGGCACAAACGAAGTCAAGTCGCAAGCTTCAGCATAAATTTTCTTGAGCATGTTGCGCGGGAACATGTCCCAGCCCTTACGCTTGAGCGCCTTTGCCAAAATCATCTGCGAATCTTCTTCGACAGCAACTTTCTGCTCGGCAAGCGCAACCGTGTACGAACCGCCGCCGACATCCGTCATTTGAACAAAGTCCGCGGACTTCACGAAATCCTTGAACGTCTTGAACCCGAGGCGCTTTTCGTTAAACGCGTTATCGATCCCAAGCATCTTGGGCTTGATTGCCGCCAGTGCAATCGGACCGTCTTCTTTCTGCAAAACGCTGCGGAGCATTTCCATGGAATCAATCTTTTCAGAGACGAGCCGGTTTGCACGTTCCTTGGCATCCGCAACTTCATCGCCAGAATCATCATCTGCAGCGGTCGCATCGTCCGTATAAATGTACCTGGAGCACGAATTCTTGACGCACTCGCTCAGCGGGGACTTTGGCCCCACGCCAATCACTTCCTTGCCCTGCTCGCGGAGCTTGCGGAACAGCGGTGAAAAGTCGGAATCGCCTGTAGCAAGGACAATCCACTGCACCTGCGAATCTAGCGCCACTTCCATCGTATCGACCGTCATCTTGATGTCCGTCGAATTTTTACCGCTCACCGGGTGGAACGTGTGCACAAGCTCAAAGCCATTTTCATTCAATGCGGACTGCAGGGGAATCAACTGCGCCGTAGACCATTTACCGTAAGCCTTGCGCACAACGATTTGCCCTAACGGGAGCAGTTCATCCATAAGCGACTGCACTCCATTATTCTTAACCCAGTTCGTCAGATTTTCCGCGTCGATAAAAATTGCAATGTGGTTCATGCGTGTATATATAGCATTTAGTTCATAGTTGATAGCAACTAGTTATTAGCTATTAGTTACTAGAAAAGTCATCCTATATTAATAGGGTGATTTTTTAGCACTTATATAAACTTAAAAATGGGAACTAACTTACAAAATTACGTTTTTTTTCACAAAAAACAAAACATCGTGGATAAATTGTCCATAACAAAAACTTTACATAAAGACTTCATCTTTAGGATGAAAATAAATTGTAGTTGGGTTAAGAGGTCCAAAGAATAGGTTTTTGGATATTAAAAGGAGTGTTCGATGAAAGCAAAACGACTTTCACTCGTTACCGCAGCATGTGTTGCTGCATTATGTTCCACGTCATTTGCCTACACAATCAGCGGAAAGGTTTCCGACGATCAGGGCAAGGCTATCAAGGATGTCGATGTCAGCTTGCTCAAGGAAGGCAAGACTGCAAAGACCGATGACAAGGGTGAATTCACCATCCACGAAGACGAAGAAGTGGCCATCCACCCGGCATACAAGAACTCCGTCGGGTATGTCAATATCAATAACGGTATCCTTTCTTACTCCCAGAGCAGCACGCAGCCTGTTCAGGTGAGAATCTACAATTCCCTCGGCAACCAGGTTTTCGAAAAGAAGTTGCAGGGTTCCGGCACGTATGACTTGAGCAAGGGTCTCACCGCTAAGGGAACCTATTTTGCACAGGTCTCCGTCGGCAGCGCAAAACAGAATTTCAAGTTCACGACAGACGCAAGCTTTAGCAGTTCCTTCGGCACGCAAGCAGCTGCTCTCATGAAGGACGCTCAGGCTGGTGAAGCCATCCGCTTTGTCGCCACAGATTATGACACGCTCACCATCGCGCTCAACACGCTCGATACGACGCTCAACGTGAAGCTCACGAAGACCGTGCCTCCGGCACCGACATTCAAATTCGGTTACGCATTGAAGAACGAACCGACCCCGAGTAAGGGCTGCGGCACGACGTCAAAGCTGCAGAAGACCAAGAGCGTTGAAAACGGCGACCGTTTCGAAATGAGAGTGGGCAGCGACAACCGCGAATACTTCATCACGCTACCGAAGAACTACGACAACAAGAAACCTTACAAGTTGCTCTTCGCCATGCACTGCATGGGCTCTAACGCCGAAGACTTCGTCCACCACTATGCGGACCAGGACCATCCGTCTCCGTACTACGGCCAGCAGAAACTCGACACCGAAGGCAACTACATCTTCGTTTCTCCGCGTGGCGATACCGACGGTATGCCGTGGAGCGTATCTAGCGACAAGGACCACAAGTTCATCGACCAGTTGCTTACGACTCTCGAAGAAAACTACTGCATTGACACCAGCCGCGTGTTCATGACGGGCTTCAGCTTCGGCGCCATGGTCACGAACTCCATGGCCCAGGACATGCAAGACCGCCTGCGCGCAGTCGCTGTCTATGCAACCGCCGACTACAACATCTACTTGCCGAAGAACAAGGGCTTGCCCATCGCTTGGATGGCCGTCCACGGCAAAAATGACGGCACCTGCCAATATAACCGCGCTCGTGACAGTGCACTCAAGCGCATCCTCAAGAACAACGGTAAGGCCGATGCAGATGGCAACTTCACCGATGCCAGCGCTGAAAAGCCGAAGGAAGTCGGTGGCAGCGGACACCTCTGCTATGATTTCACAACCGTCGACGAACGCTTCCCGGTCAAGTTCTGCAGCTGGAATGGTCAGCACCAGTGGACCGCCTACGACAACGGCAACTGGCAGAATACCTGGGTTCCTCAGGAAGTCCACAAATTCTTCGAACAGTTCTAATCAAGTTTCATAAATCAGCTCTCTACCAAAAACGACTTCCTTCCTCCGGAAGTCGTTTTTTTGCAATGTAACGCCCGCGCTATTCGGTCATTCGACATCACCAGCCTTAGCGAGTAAAACATTCTTGTAAACAGAATTTTATAGACAATTCGTCAACAAGCATAGTATTTGGACGCGTAATTTTACCCACATCCGGATTTAAATTTGTTTAATGTGAGGTGTGTTTACAATTAGGAGTCTTGGTAAAAGGAGTAAACATGAGTTTCAAATCACCCAAGCTTTTCACGGCCGCAAGCCTCTTGGCGTTCTGCGGACTTGCATCAGCATACACAATCTCTGGCACCGTTTCCGATGACCAGGGCACAGCTATCAAAGGCGCCTCGGTAAGCCTCCTCAAAGAAGCCAAAACCGCGACAACCGATGACCAGGGCAAATTCACCATCCACGAAGAAGAAGTGGGCATCAAATCGGCCTTCAAAAATTCCGTCGGATACATCAGCATCAACAACGGGATTCTTTCTTATTCGCAAAGCAGCACGCAACCGGTCCAAGTAAAAATCTATAACTCTCTCGGCAATCAAGTTCTCTCGCAAACATTGCAGGGCGCCGGCACGTACGATCTGAGCAAGGGCTTAAGCGCACGCGGCACCTATTTTGCACAAGTAACAGTCGGCAGCGCCAAGCAGAATTTCAAGTTTACAACGGACGGCGGATTCAATAGTTCTTTCGGCTCGCAGGCTAGTGCCCTCATGAAGGACGCTCAGACAGGCGAAGCCATCCAGTTTGCCGCTGAAAGTTTTGACACGCTCACTGTGCCGCTCAGCACGCTCGACACGACACTCGATGTAAAGCTCACCAAGAGCGAACCGACATTCAAATTCGGCTACGCCATAGGCAATAAGCCGACACCGAGTAAGGGCTGCGGCACCAATTCCACATTGAAAAAAGTCAAGAGCGTTGAAAACGGCGACCAGTTCGAAATCAGGGTCGGCAACGACACGCGCAAATACTTCATCACGTTGCCCAAGAACTACGACAACAAGAAACCGCACAAGGTACTCTTTGCGCTGCACTGCTATGGTAGTAACGGCGAGGACTTTGTACATCATAAAGCCGATTACGACCATCCGACTCCGTACTACGGCCAGCAAGTACTCGACAAGAACGGTGACTACATCTTTGTTTCACTGGATGCAATCGGCGGTCTCTGGAACAAGGGCCAAGCCGACCATGACTTCTTCGCTCAAACGCTTACCACCCTGAATGAAAACTACTGCATCGACACCAGCCGCGTGTTCATTAATGGCTTTAGCTATGGAGCTATGTTCAGCTATTCCTTGATGCAGGACATGCAAAGCCGCGTCCGTGCTGCAGCCACCTATGCCGTCGCTGACTATAACATTTGGCTCCCCGAAGGCAACAACATGAAAAACTTGCCGATTGCCTGGATGAACGTTCACGGCGTAAATGATGGCCGCTGCGATTACAACCGTGCCAAGAACAGCGCCCTCCCGAGAATCCTCAAGCGTAACGGCAAGGCCGATGCGAACGGAGACTTCACCGATGCAAGCTCCGAAAAGCCCGAAGAAGTCAAGGGCAACACTGGCCACGTCTGCTACGATTTCAAGAACGTAGACGAACGTTTCCCGGTTAAATGGTGCAGCTGGCCGGGTGACCACCAGTGGACTGCTCACGACACCGGCAACATGGGAGTCGGTTGGAACTGGGAAAGCACCTGGGTCCCCGAAGAAGTCCACAAGTTCTTTGAGCAGTTCTAAGATTTCCCTTACACACTCTAAAGCATCAAGGGCCCGCCGGAATCGGCGAGCCCTTTTTTGAAATTAGTTTGTAGTTGTTAATCTTTAATGCAGCGGATGGGATAAGTATAGTTCTTAAACGTTTTATTCACTCTCGCATTGTCTCCAGTATTGAAAAATCCAAAGACTGACGCGTATGTGCTATCGGACTCGATCGAGGTCCAGAAATGTCCCGAGTATCCTTTGTTTCTATAAAATGGTCCATCACCGTAGCCAGAAGGAAGTGCGGTAAACAAGTAAGAATCCCTGCCACTGCCACCTTCCAACCAACCCGTCGCAGATTTGAGCAATTTGCCCGCCACATTTTGACCGGCGGCTGTTTTAACGAGCGTCTGATACTCATCCGTCGTCGGCAAGTGCCATCCCAAAGGACAGGCTCCTCTCACCGAATAAGTCGGAGTGCATGTATCTTTATAGCCGCATCCCTTGCCGTTTTCGCTCCATAAGCCAACGCTGTCCATTGCCGCAGACCATCTATAAAGGCGACCATAATAAGCACAGTTGGTCGAATCGTTATTGTAGCAGAAACTGTTTGCAGTTTTGTATTTGAGATTCTGGGCCATCCATATCTGAGGCCCTATAACAGCAGTTCTATAAACATTGCCATCTCGAAGATCCGTCAAAGTCCTTTTCTCGCCATCATAAATACTCCGGTCTTCTATAGGGTAAGAAGGCCGTTTTAAATATTCATCTTTCACGCATCGAACTGAATTGCCATAATACTTGGCAACAAGCATAAGGGTAGCCTCTCCAATGTTGGTCGACATGAACATGGCGATCGCGCTATAACCATCGTTACCCATAACTTCATCGACATCCGTAGAACTCCATAAATATGTCCAATAGCCATCTTTATCAAACCACCCGGTTTCTGTACTGTTAGAGGCTGGCAAAATCGAGAAGGAATAGAAATCGATTCCATTGGCGTTTTCGGCCCAACCGCTTGTGCTCTTGAGCATCTTTGCAGCAATAGGAGCTCCGCCAGCGGCAGAGAATAGCGAATCGAATTCGGCTTTCGAAGGCAAATGCCAACCAGCAGGGCAAATTCCACGAACGTTTCCAGACGGCAGAGAACACTTGTTGCCATATCCACATTCGTTCTCGGAGATGTCTATAGCCGCAGCCCATGGGTAATAGCGCCCGTATTTATCGCAATTTTGGGCGAGATTGTTGTAACACAAGCTATTTGCGCTTGCATAGTTCAAATTTTGGGCCATCCATATTTGATCCCCAATAACAACCGTCCTATAGGTCTTATTATCGCGCAAATCCTTAAGCGTGTTTGTCTTCTCGTCATATTCACTGCCGGCACCTGGATTTATGATATTTGAACCACTTGACTCAAGAGCATGGCTAGACGAAGAATTCGGATCCGCAGGGTCGTCCATGACGCAACGAACAGAAACGGCATTGCGCAAGTCCTCATACTTGCCATCCACAGAAATGCCCCCCTCGTGAAAATTCCTGATAAATGCGTAATCTCCATTCTGGACGGAAGTCCAAAAATAGGTACTGGATCCTTCATTTTCGAACGTACTTCTTCTTTTTTTGCCCGCAGGAAGAACAGAAAAACCATAATCATCCGAACCATTACCACCATTGCTCCAACCGCTCGCAGATTTGAGCTTTTTCGCCACCTCTGAAACAATTCCACCATCGGAATACCAAACTCCGCCTACTGTGGTGTACAGCGTTTCATATTCAGCACCGCTTGGAAGATGATATCCAGAAGGACAAATTCCACGCACAGGATAAGTAGGGGTGCAATTAACTCCCGTAACAAGACCACATCCCTTGCCGTTCTTGCTCCACGTTCCCAAACTATCCATCGCCTCTGACCAATAGTAGAGACGGCCATATTTGGCGCAATATGTGGAATCGTTATTGTAACAGGAACTTTTTTTCGTCGCGTAGTTCAAGTTCTGTGCCATCCAAGTTTGCTTGCCGATAGTCACTGTTTTGTAGGTCTGCTTGTCACGCGTGTCCGTCAAGAAACCATACGATATTTTGACAACAACGCTACTACTTGATTTTTCGCTCGACGAAGAACTCTTGCCACTAGAGGACTGCACTTTCGAAGACGAAGACGGTAAAGTTTCGGTCGAACTTGCAGGAACAACAGAAGAAGAGCTCATGGAGCAATTTGCCAAATCCAGAACATACGTCACGCCATCATCGCAAAGGAACATCTTTTCGCCTTCACTGGAACTGCTGAAAGAAGTTTCCTTTGATGAAGAGGAAAGAAGTAAAGCAGATGACGATTGGACGACGCTCGAAGACGACGAACGCAAAGAGCTGCTAGATTCTTTGGCTGAAGACGAAATATTCTTTGAGGACGAGCAGCTCGATTTAGCATTCGATTTCACGCTTGAGCTGCTGGATTTTTTGGACGAGGACGAAATATCTTTGGAGGAGGAGCTGTTTACTTTTTCGCTCGAACTGCTGGACTTTTGAACTGATGATGAAATTCCTTTGGAAGACGAAGACTTTGCCGCCTTGGAAGAAGACGAACGAATTTCAATCCATTCACCGCTAGTACAGAGACGCGGATTATCGCTATCAACAGGCTTGATTATAAGGCCCTCATTCCTTGCATCACAAGGTATTTCATAACCTTGGGCAGAATCGCTAGACGAGTGACCTTCATTGTGAGCATTGCTTGAGCTATCGTCGCCACACGCTGCAAACGTGAGTACACCCACTAGAGCCATTTTTCCCAAAAGTGCGAATTTCATAAGCCGAACCTCTTTAGCGTTTATTTATAAAAATAACTCTTTTTTGAATTAAAAATTTTGTTTACCACGTTCTTTTCGTTATTTTGGAAATTATATTGTCTACATTGGCGGTCGAGAATTCGAAAGCCGTTGGGGTTACGAGAAAGGAGCTATATCATGAAAAAAGCCTTTTTTTTCGTATTCCCTGTTGCACTCATTGCAGCATTTTCCACAGCATCCGCTTATACGTTGAGCGGAACTGTTAAAAACGAAGCGGGCACTCCCATTTCAGGGGCTACCGTCCAATTGCTTTTAAAAGGGAAATCGGCCACGACTGATTCCGACGGCAAGTTTACAATCGAACAAAAAACAGATACGATTGTGGGGCTACACGGCAACAGCTTAACGCCGGGGTATCTCAGCTATGCAAGCGGCATTCTTCATTTCGCACAAAGTCCTAACACTCCCGTGCAAGTGTCTATTTTCGACATGGCCGGCAATCAGGTACTCCGTCAAACGCTCCATGGTACGGGACAGGTCGATTTGCGTCAGGGAGTCCTCGCAAAAGGTTCTTATATCGCCCGCGTCCGTGTCGGCAACGCACAGCAAGCCATCCCATTTACAACGGAAGGCACGTTCAACCAATCTTATTCCGCTTCGCGGGGAGCTCTCCTCAAAGTCGAAGACGATTCCAAAGATACTTTGGTCGTAACGGCAAAGGATTATGACACGCTCAAGGTGTTCCTCCCCAAGCTCGACACGACATTAACCTTAAGTCTCAAAAAGCCGGGTTCTGCAGTTCCCGGCGAACAAACGTACGCATTCGGCTACGCCATAGGCAACGCCCCAACGCCCAGCAAGGGCTGCGGCAAAGACAACACGTTAAAGGACAACTTCAAATTCACGGGCGGCGGCATCGAGCACGAAATTTACCTCACCATGCCTGAAAATTACGACAAGAACAAGCCCTACCGCCTTGTATTCGGCATGCACTACATGGGAGGCTCCGCCAAAAACGTGGCAACAAGGGAAGCCTACTACGGATTCCGCAACCAAAAGGGGGCCAAGGAAAATACCATCTTCGTGGCACCCCACGGATACACAGATGAGAACGGCAAAGAAAATCCATGGCGTTGCGGAGACGACAAAGATCATCTCTTCTTTGATGAATTCCTCACCTACTTAAATGAAAACCTTTGCGTCGATACTTCGCGCGTGTTCTCCATCGGGTTCAGCTTCGGCGCTATGTTCTCTAACGCGCTCGCACAAGATTTCCAGCACCGTTTGCGCGGCGTGGTAGTATTCGCGACGATGGACCAAGTGATTTACATGCCCAAGAACAAAGGATTGCCCATCGCATGGATGGGAACAGTCGGCATGAGCGACAATCTTTGCACGCCCAAACTCGGACGCAGCGCTCGCGACAGGATTCTCAAAAATAACGGAAAGCCCGATGCAGACGGAAACTTCACCGATGCTAGAAGCGAACAAGCCGAAGAATACTCCGGTGGCAAGCACGTGTGCTACGATTACAAGACGGTCGATCCGCGCTTCCCTGTGAAGTGGTGCACATTCGACGGCGAGCACTCATACACCCCCCGCGAAGACGGCAAGGTTTGGACAACAGAAACCGGCTGGGAATTTATTACACAGTTCTAGAAAAAAGATTCCGGCTTCCTTCGACTGCGCTCAGGACAGGCTCTGGCCGGAATGACAAAAAAAGCGACCCCGGAATATAACCGAGCTAGGCAAGGCACGAGAAACGCCGCATAGCGATGGTTCCGTGAGCGAAAAACGCCCAGTATTAACTGGGCGTGATCGCGAGAGCGAGGCGATATTACATTTTATTTTTGCAATAGAGCCGAGCGGTCTTATATGAGTTTTTCGACTTTAGAGCAAAGAGTCTCTGCTTCTTCAGCAGTCGGGGCTTCGGCAATCACGCGGATTACGGGTTCCGTGTTGCTGGCGCGCACGTGCACCCAAGACTTTTCGGAACCGAGCCAGAGGCCATCGCGTTCATCCATCTTCCAGCCGGCAAATTCAGCCTTAACCTTCGGGAGAATGTCAGCAACTTTCTTGTCACCAAGTTCAAACTTTTTCTTCGGCATCACGTAAGCCGGATTTTCTGCCACGAATTTTTCCGGGCCGCCATTGTGGTGAGCCATCCAGCTAAGCACAAGTGCTGCTGCCACGAGGCTATCGCGACCGTAGTGGAGCGCCGGCAAAATCACACCGCCGTTACCTTCACCGCCGATCACGCAACCGTTTTCGATCATCTGGAGGCTCACGTTGATTTCACCGACCTTCGCGCGGCTGAATTCGCAACCGTACTTGGCGGCAACATCTTCGTTCATGCGGCTCGTAGAGAGGTTCACGCAAACGCTACCCTTCTTTTGTGCAAGTACTTCGTCCGTTGCAATCGCAAGCGTGTATTCTTCACCGATACTTTGTCCCAAGCCATCGACGAGAGCGCAGCGGTCTGCATCCGGGTCCACGGCAAAGCCGACAGCGCAGCCGTTATCCTTGACAGCCTTACGCAAGTCGCCGAGGTTTTCCGGAATCGGTTCTGCACCGCGCGGGAACGTGCCATCCGGGCTGCAATGGACGCGTACAACTTCGCAACCGAGCTGCTCCAAGAGGCGCGGCACAATAAAGCTACCGGCACCGTTCACGGCATCGACAGCAACCTTGAAATGCTTAGCCTTGATGGCTTCGACATCCACGAACGGGATCTTGAGCGTACCATCAATATGAATGCCATCGGCATCCGGAGCAACTTCGTACTTGCCCATCGTGCGATAATCCGGATAACTGAACTGGTTTGCATCAGCAAGAGCAAAGAGCTGCTTCACATCATCCGGACCGAGGAATAGGCCCTTGTTGTTGAGGAACTTGAGAGCGTTCCATTCGAGCGGATTATGGCTTGCCGTAATGATGATGCCAGCATCTGCCTTGAAATGCGTCGTCAAGAGTTCTACAGACGGCGTCGTCGAAAGGCCGACATCCACGACATCCACGCCAGAAAGGCGGCAAATGCCAGCGACATACTGCACAATCGCATCGCCAGTAGGGCGGCTATCGCGACCAATCACCACACGCTTTGCCTTCGTGATTTCGAGGAATGCACGCACATGGCTCTGCAAAACTTGCGGAGTAAGGGTATCGCCAACGATTCCGCGAATACCAGAAATAGAACGCATCAGTTTAGACATATTTGCTCCTTCAATAAAATCTTATCCAAGTTCCGAGACGGCTGCGTAAAAGACTAAATCTTCTGGACCTTCGTTAATCAAACTGTGAGAATGGCCCTTCGGGCAAAAATGGCATTGGCCCGCTTCTACATATTCAACACCATCATCAAAAAGCACCTTGCCCTTGCCAGACACAAAGAACATAATTTCGCTATTGGTTTCGTGCTTATGGTAACCAATCGACGCCCCCTGTTCCAGGGTCCCATGCATAATGCGCGTCGTACCATCAAAATACATCTTGGCTTTATATTCTTTTTCGCCACCCTTAAAGTTGGGAAGCACGGTCGTTTCCATACCTTTCAAATCAATAATCATTTTCTTTCGTCCTGAACAGATTTAACGAAATTGCCCTGGCAAAACCAGCGAACACAAATATACTCATTTTCTTTCAAGCATTGTATAATCGGATTTTGCGGTCCAACAAAAAAGGCCTCCGAACGGAGACCTCTTTTATGACATCAAGACAAGAACTAATGGCAGCAACCGCATGTATTCAAGACATCGCACAATTTGCATATCGCCAATGTCACCAGCATGACCAACAGAATAACACTAGAGGAAAAAATATACATGCGCGTGTAATTTCCTAATTCAAATTTTTTATTGTTAGCCTCATAATTTTTCTCCGTCTTACTCCCATTCAGGGTAATCAAAAAATTTCGTATTTCACGAATGTCTTTTTTTCCATTTTTAACATCTACCATTATTTTCCTTATACGCTTATCCTTTGGCTCAGGATTTGAATACTTCAAGGAAAATGAATGCAATAACAAAAATACAGATATAGAAATACAAATAAAAATCATCACAATTAAACTTCCATAAAAAAATTGAACTGTTCCATTTTCAATTTCAAACAAAAACTTGCCCAAGTAAACAGCACCTGTCACCAAGCCAATGATTATTGCAGTCATGGAAAAATTTGCATTATTCAAGTAATTACGTTGGTTAAGAGAGTAATCAAGATTATCACGAGATTCCTTGAGCATCATCTCACCAAATTTTGGATCTTTATCCGAAATAGCTCCCAAGAGTTTTTGGAAACTTTCATCTTCATCATCCAAAACAACTCCATCTTCTTTATCTAAAGATGACGCATTAAACTTTCTTATAACAATAGAAAGAATCAATACGAAAACACCACCAAAGATAATAGTCAACACAGAAAAGACCATATTACCATTCCCCTTTCATTTGTAAATAATTTCTTATTTCAATATATATCAAGGTACATCTAGAGTCAACACAAAGACTCTAGATTATTCAGTAAAAATAAAGTAACACTTAAGAAATCATTCAAAAGCTAAACGCTGCGACGATATCCGCTCAAAGCGAGTATCACAATGGCCGGGACATAAAACAGCCAAATAAAGTTATTCGAGACCACAGCCAAAATTTCGCGCAACGAATGGTCTACCCCCGTAAGCAAAGATAGCCCTGTAAGTATATCACAACACGTAAAGCAAATCATCCCGAGCATAATCATGGACGCATTTTTCTCCGGGAATAAGCCTTGTTTCGGAACCTTGCACGCCACAAAAAGGGAGCAGAAAAGCGTTGGAGCATAGGCTATAATCGCCATGAGCATAAACGACTCGAGCACTTTGAAATACGCAAGGAAAGCCATCGCGAGAACAGCTGCCAACGGGACACAATAAATCCACGGGAACGACCAATCCACATTACTCGTACGCGTGTGACGATAAATAAAAATCATCTGTGCTACGAAAAAAAATCCAATCCCTATCGTGATAAAATTTTCCCGAGTCTCTGCCGTACCAAAATAGTTATATAAAATTTTAAAACAGAAATCGGCGCACAAAATCATTGCAAAAGCAGACTGCAAAAAGAAGCGGTCGCGACGCGTCACTTTACGGTGGCCAATCAACATTGCAAGCAAAGTTGCAATCGATGTCACTGTAAACTTCGAAATATTCTGATAATCACTTGTAGAATCCAAACACGACTGCACCGCTCCACATTGATGGAGCACAAACCAGTCACGTACAAAGAACGAGACAAAAAGTATTGCCGCAACAGCAACTAAAGCCGACACTAATTTTGAATACACCATAACATAAATATAAGGTGCGCTCAAGAAAAAAGTATCAAAATAAATTATTTTTTTGCGCTTCTATTTCAGAAATATTCTAAGTTCTAATTATCTTTCTTCGGCTTGATTTTTGCGGTCATGTAGCTGAGCACAAGGTTTTGCCAGACAACATAACATGTAGGCGCCAGCGCAACAACCGGCCCTGCATAAAGACTAGAGACCCAGATGACAAGCGTCGTGTTCTTTTGTCCCATGCTCTGCGAGCCTTCGATGGGACGGCGGCCACGTTCGCACACCCAGCCAAGCCAGAACTGCAAAAGGCAAAGCACGAGCGAAACCGCAGCCATGAGCGGGAGCTTACCGCTATTCCACAAGTCGGCAAAGCCCATCTCGCGAATATCAAAGCTCGCTTTGGACAAAATAATAAACACAGAGAACGTCCACACGAACATCGTATACTTCTGGAATTTTGCGGCTCGGTCGGCAAGTTCCGGGTAAAAGTTACGCAGTCCAAACGCAAACGCCAGCGGAATGCTGATAATCGGCTGGATCGTGTTGAAAATTTTCCAGGCAATTTCGGAAAGGCTCGCTTCGGCGCCAGTCAGGTAACCAAATACAATCGGGATGCTAAAGCACGCAATCAGGTTCCCGCTGAGGAAAATCTTGAGCGCCAAGGAAGCGCTACCGCCAAGCATTTTCGCCATCGCAGGGGCCGCATTCGCGGGCGGACATAGCGCGATGATCGCACCGCCCAAAAGCACTTCACGAGGCAAGTGGAAAAGTTCTACAATACCCCAGAGGGCAGCGATCATGACAAGGCTTGCGATAAACGCGCGGGCTTCTATTTTGAACGTGTAACCATGCGTCTGCGGCGGGATTTTCGTCACGAACGTAAGGAACATCATGATGCCGATCGTAAGCGGCAAAAGCGGCGACAGAAAGTGCGCCTGAGGAATAAGGATACCGGCGAGAATGGCAACCGGCATGAGAATAGCGCGTAAGTTACCCATAGTTTTATTTCCGTGACCAAAGGTAGTAATTTAGGTATGGGCTATGGGGTCGTTTCGCTTTGGGGTTGTGGGCGAAGAGCTCGTTATAAAAAGGCGACCCCGGCAAAAAAAAGCGACCCCAGCATCCCGGAATAAATCCGGGACAGGCTCAAAGACCGGGGTGACAGTGTAAAACGCCGGGGTGACGAATGCAAAGGAAATGTGGCGATGCCGGAACTGTGTCCGGCATGACATCCAACGCTTACAATTCGATAATGCGATCGTTTTGCAGCAATTGTTCGAACGTTTGGCGTTCACGGATGAGCTTGATTTCGCCATTCGTGTACATCGTTTCGGCAGCGTAGCGACGGCTGTTGTAGTTGCTACTCATCGCGGCACCGTAAGCACCGGCATCGTGGAGAATCAGGAGGTCGCCAACCTGAGCCTTCGGGAGCTTGCGCGTCACGACAAAGCCGCCTTCTTCCTGCGTGAACACGTCACCGGATTCGCAGAGCGGGCCTGCAACAACAGCGTCAACAGTTTCGTTCAGTTCACGACCGTCACGGGCGACCACAGAAATGGCGTGGTAGCTACCGTAGAAGCTCGGGCGAACGAGATCGGTAAAGCCAGCGTCGAGCAAGTAGAACAAATTATTTCCCTGTTTCTTCACGGCGCGAATTTCTGCAACGAGGTAGCCGCTTTCCGCAACAAGGTAACGGCCCGGTTCCACTTCGAGGTGGACATCGTGACCAATGCTCTGCTGGATACGCTTGCGGGCATTGTCCCACAAATCGTAGTAAGCCTTCACGTCAATGCGGTTGCCCTTTTCTTCTTCGTGATACGGGATCGGAAGGCCACCACCAGCGCTAATCGTGCGGAGGTGTGAACCGAGGTGACGGCTAGCGTCGACCATAGCATCGCAAACCTGTGCGAGGTGTTCAAAGTCCGTACCGGAACCGATGTGCATATGCAAACCGGTAATCCACATGCCGTTTTTCTGAGCGAGCTTGATGCAATCCTTAATCTGTTCGTGCCAAATGCCGTGCTTGCTGAGGTCGCCACCAGTATTCGTCTTGCGGGAGTGACCATGACCAAAGCCCGGATTCACGCGGATCGTGAGTTCAGACTTCACGCCGAAATCAGCGAGTTGCTGGATCATGTCCGGAGAGCCCACGTTCACGGCGATGTCGTACTTCTTCACGAGCTCGAGAGCATCGCGGTCGAAGATGTCAGCTGTGTAGACAATTTCAGGAACCTTGCCCTTCTGCTGTCCACCCTTGAAGCCCGCCTTGAGAGCGCGCACAATTTCGCCAGCAGAAACCGCATCCACAGCGCAACCAAGCTTGCGGATGAGCGAAACCACGGAAAGGTTCGGGCATGCCTTTTGAGCAAAACGCACAGTGTCAAAAACCTGCACGTCCTTTACAGCACGTTCAATCGTCGCACGGTCATAAATCCAAAGCGGGGTGCCGTATTCACTGGCCGCTTTCAAAAGCACAGAATCAGGGATGGAATTTTTCATACGGGTGCAAATTTAGAAAAATAGAACTTAGAACTTAGAACTTAGAACTTAGAATTATAACGATATTTTCTTTTTTCACTAGCTTACTATTTTACACAAAATGAAAAACGCCGAACGATTTTGTTCGGCGCATTTTCAATAGTTTTTCAATCGACGCAATTACACGTGCTTAATCTTGTTGTCGCCGGCATCCCAATTTTTGCCGTCACAGACAAACTTGTATTCGTAATCGCCAGGAACAAGATTCATCTTTCCCTTCCAAAGGCCGGATTTCTTGTCCTTCTTGAGCATATCAACATCGACTGCCCAATCGTTAAACGTACCAGCGATAGAAACCGTCGTTGCAAGCGGGCAATCGGCAACGAATTCGACTGCGACCTTCTTCGGAGCGGCGACTTTCTTCGGGGCGGCAGCTTTCTTTGCCGGAGCCTTTTCAGCCTTCGGGGCTTCAGCTTTTGCAGCCTTCGGAGCAGCCTTCTTAGCAGGTGCCTTTACGGTTTTTGCAGCGGATTTTTCTGCAGCGGGTTTTGCAGCAGCCTTCGTCGTAGTTTTCTTTGCAGCAGGTTTTGCTACTACAGTTTTAGAATTCTTAGACATAATAATCTCCTCTTATTCTTAGTGCTTTAAAATTTAGTAAAAAAATTTTTATTTTGCTATATTTGATATATGCTTAAACAAATCATCGCTCCCAGCGTCTTGAACGCAAACTTCCTCGAACTCGGCAATGGTCTCAAAGCCATTGAAAACGGAGGCGCAGGCCTCGTTCACCTGGATATCATGGACGGGCACTTTGTCCCGAACATCAGCTTTGGCCCGGGAATTTCCGCTTGCGTCAAAAAAGGCACCAAGCTCCCGCTCGATTGCCATTTGATGATTGAAAATCCAGAAAATTACGTGGGCGAATTTGCAAAAGCAGGCGCAAGCATCATCAGTGTGCACGCCGAAACTACGAACCACCTCGATCGTCTGCTGCACCAAATTGCAGAACTCGGAGTCAAGCCCGCCGTTGCCATCAATCCGGCAACACCGCTCGAAAGCATCAAGTACGTACTCGACATCGTTGACATGGTGCTCATCATGTCCGTAAACCCGGGATTCGGCGGCCAGAGCCTGATTCCTTACTGTCTCGACAAGATCCGCGAACTCCGCGCCCTCAAGCCGGAACTCGACATTCAAATCGACGGCGGCGTCAAGCTCGACAATATCCTCGCTTGCAAGGAAGCGGGCGCAAACGTTTTCGTTGTCGGAAGCGCCATCTTCGGCAAGCCCGATCCAGAAGCCGTCTGCCGCGAATTCGTGAATTTAGTAGACAATAAGTAGACAGTAAGAATAAACTTCATTGCGAAGCTAGTGAAGCAATCTATTCTTACTACAACAAACTATAAAGCCAGAAAAAAAAATTTAGGTCCCTTACGGGACCTTTTTCATATAACCTTTGTATTCCCCCAAATATTTCCCGCTACATCGGTGTCGATGCAGTAGAAGCAAAAAGAGCAGAAACAAAAACTATAGAAAGAACGATTATAAGATACCAATTTTGCATGTCAGTAATATATACTGAAAAATATGCATAAGTTTCGTATTAGCAAAAAGTTACAAACTTATTACAAAGTAGGATTTTGCACAAAAAAAGCCCTCCCCAAAAGGAGGACCTCATTATTTACTATGAAGAAAGCCTACTAGAATTGCGTGATGAACTTCCAGCCGGTTTCGATCGTCCACACCTTGCCGTCTTCTTTGGGGGTGTACGTGTGCTGGCCATCGAACGTGCACCACTTCACGGGGAAGCGCGGGTCGACCGTCTTGTAGTCATAGCACACATGGTTGCCGCTGCCGGTGTATTCTTCAGCCACCTCTTTTCTAGCGTCGGTGTAGACGCCGTTTTCATCGGGCATGCCGTTATTCTTCAAGATTCTGTCGCGGGCGCTGCGTCCGAGCTTGGGCGTGCAGAGATCATCGCTCGTGCCGACGGTTCCCATCCACGCGATGGGCAACCCCTTGTTCTTGGGCATGTAAATCACCTGGTCCATGGTCGCGAACACGACAACGCCACGCAAGCGGTGCTGGAAGTCCTGAGCGAGTGCGTTGCTGAGCATGGCGCCAAAGCTGAACCCGACAGAGAACACGCGCGAAGTGTCCACGCAAAGGTTCTCGTTCAGGTAGGTGAGGAATTCATCAAAGAAGAGATGATCTTTATCATCGCCGCAACGCCAAGGATTGCTTGTTTCTTTCCCGGATCTATCTGTTTCAGTCGTGTAGCCGTGCGGTGCCACGAAGATGGTATTTTCCTTCGCCCCCTCTTGGTTGCGCATCCCGTAATAATTTTCCCTCTTTGCCACGACCTCGGCGGAACCGCCCATGTAGTGCATACCAAACACGAGGCGGTAGGGCTTGTTCTTGTCGTAATTTTCGGGCATGGAGAGGTAAACCTCGTGCTCGACGCCGCCACCGGTGAACGTGAAGTAATCCTTGAGCGTATTTTCCTTGCCGCAGCCCTTACTCGGAGTAGGCTTATTGCCGATAGCATAACCGAACGCATAAGTTTGTTCAACAGCGACCCAATCAAGCTTCAAATCCAAAGTCGTATCAAGATTCGAGAGAGGCACTAACAAAGTATCGTAATCCGTAGCTACAACTTGCAAGGTGTCGCCGTCATCGCCTTCTTTGTGCAGCGCAGTTTTTTCTGCAGAACCCATTGCGCCCAAAGTTTTGCCATAAGTGCTAAAACGGACTTTCTCGCGTGCAGAGCCAAGCTGTATTTCGGCAACAAAAGTTCCCGATGCCGGAATCGAAGCCGCAAGATCAATACTTCCGGAACCTTGCAAAGTCTTGGTAAGAACCAAGCCGCCCTTCAGATCAAAAACCTTGACCTGCACGGGAGCGCTACTACCCTGCGTAAAATTCAGGACCCCGTTCAATAAACTAAAATGCCCAACCGCATTACGCGAACTCATTAAGGCAACTTCATCATCTTCTTTAATGACAAAAGCTCCAGAGCGGTCAGTTTCAGCCGTTTTTCCACGCTTTAACAACTTTACAGTTGCATGAATTGGAGATGAATCGCTTTTATTCGTTACAGTGCCGCGCAATGTGTAAGCGGATGCGGACGTAAATGCCATTGACAATACAATTGGCAAAATAGGGAAAAACGCTTTCTTCATAAAACACTCCCTCTCTCATATCACCAAAGATATACTGCTAAAAATAGCAGTGTTTAAATCAGCTTTTTCAAAGTTTCACAAAGTAAAGAAGTTTTTTCCTTTTCTAAAAAATTATATTTGCGCCGGTTTTAGAGAAAGAGCTAAGCGACCATGCAAATATACGCGGACAAATTTTTTCACAATCCCGTAGATACGGTAGAAGTTTTTGATCCAAAGGATATCAAACCTGCGTTAAGCAAAATCGAAATTTTACAACGTAAAGGTCTCTACCTCGTAGGCTACATGCGCTACGACTTGAATACAGCCAGCAACTTGCCTCTGGTTTATTTTGAAGCATTCGATTCGTTCGAGCCTTTCGGGCAAAAAATTCCCGACAAAAAAATCGGCACAATCGTAAAGCCGCTTATCACAAAAGAAGAATACACCGAAAAAGTCAACTTCATCAAAGAGCAAATCAAGAGCGGCATTACCTACGAAGTAAACTACACCTACCCTTCGACGTTAAAAACAAATGCAAGTGAAATCGAGCTGTACCATTATCTTTTGCAAAATCAAAAGACGCCCTACAACGCATTTTTGCATAACAAGTACGAGACAATTTTATCATTTTCGCCGGAACTATTTTTCGTAAAGAAAGGCAACAAGATTTTGACCAAGCCCATGAAGGGCACCATCAAGAGAGGCGCAACAAGCGAAGAAGATGCAGCACTGCGGGACTTTTTGTACAACGATTTAAAGAACCGCACCGAAAACATCATGATTGTCGATTTGCTGCGTAACGATCTCGGACGGATTTCAAAGCCGGGAACCGTTCGCGCCGATAAACTTTTTGACATCGAGCAGCACAAAACGTTGTTCCAAATGACATCTGAAATTTCTTCGGAATTGAAAGATGGAGTCACGCTATACGACATCATCAACGCGATTTATCCGTGCGGCTCGATTACAGGCGCCCCGAAAATTTCGACCATGGAAATTATTGACTCCACGGAACACATGCCGCGTGAAGTTTATTGCGGAGCCATCGGCTACATCCACGGCGACGAAATGATTTTCTCCGTGCCAATCCGAATTTTGCAAAAGAAGGACAGCGAAACGGATTACCGCTACGACGCCGGCAGCGCCATCACATGGAGTTCCACCGCCGAAGACGAATGGAATGAAACACTCACCAAGGCAAAATTCCTGGAAACAGACTTTTCGCTCATTGAAACCGGCATCACCGATTTTGAAATGCATATCGAGAGAATGAGGGCATCCGCAAAAACGCTCGGATTCACTTGGAACAGCGATATCGAAAAAATCAAATTCGACCCGAGCGTTGTCAACAGAATCGAGCTATTCAAGGACGGTCATTTCGAAGTCACGACAAGAGCAATTCCAGCACCAAAAGCGAATCCGAAAGTCAAAATCGCATACAAAGTCAATTCAACAAATCAGTTCTTATATCATAAAACGAGCATTCGATTGCCAATGCCCCAAGGCGTCTTTGACGAAATCGGCATCAACGAAAAAGGCGAACTCACCGAAGGGACATTCACGAACATCGGCGTTCAGTTAAATGGCACCGTTTATACACCGCCTCTTAAATGCGGGCTCTTAAACGGAATCACGCGACAGAAGCTCCTCCGCGACGGGAAAATCAAGGAAAAAATCCTGTACCCGAACGACCTGCAAAACGCCGAGAAAATCTTTTGCTTCAACTCCGTGCGCGGCGTTGTCGAAGTCGAATTGAGCGAATAATAGCCATATAAAAATGGCGATGCCGTCCCCTAGGCCGGCATGACAATGAAAAAAAGCCTTCCCGGTTATAGGAAGGCATCATCACAATCACATATAGGCTGCGGAACTAGAACTGCGTAATAAATTCCCAGCCAATATCAGAGGCCCAAAGCTTGCCATTTTCACGCATATCCCACTGGTGGCCGCCATTGAAGGTGCACCATTTCACAGGGAAGCGCGGATCGACCGTCGTATAGTCGTAGCAGACGTGGTTGCCACCGGTGTATTCGGTAGCCTTCTCCTTAGTGCAGTCAGGATGGTCTTCAGGGCCGTTGTTCTTCAAGATCCTGTCGCGGGCACTACGTCCCATGCTCGGCGGGCAGGTGCCATCGCTCAAGCCCACGGTACCCATCCAGGCAATCGGCTTGCCGGCATTCTTCGGAATGTAAATCACCTGGTCGGCAGTCGCGAACACCACGACAGCGCGGAGACGATGCTGGAACGTCTGAGCAAGCGAGTTCGAGTACATGGCACCAAAGCTAAAGCCCGAAGAGAACACACGAGACGTATCCACGCAAAGGTTCTCGTTCAAGTGTGTAAGAAGCTCGTCAAAGAACAAATGGTCCTTGTTGTCGCCACAGCGCCATGGCATTTGGTCGGTGTAACCGTGCGGAGCCACAAAGATGGTGTTCTCCTTAGCGCCCTTCTGATCGCGGAAACCATAATAGTGTTCGTTCTGAGCCACGTTCTGTGCGGAACCGCCCATGCAGTGCATGCCGAACACCAAGCGGTAAGGCTTGTTCTTGTCGTAATTATCGGGCATAGTGAGGTAGACTTCGTGCTCGATACCGCCACCCGTGAACTTGAAGTAGTTCTTGAGCGTATTGTCCTTGCCGCAGCCCTTACTCGGCGTAGGATCGTTGCCAATGGCATAGCCAAACGCAAACGTCTGCTTCGTGGCCGCCTTGCTGAGTTTCAGATCGAGAGTCGTATCAAGGTTCGCCAGGGGAACAAACAACGTATCATAATCTTCTGCAACGACACGCAGCGTATCGATAGCATCGCCTTCCTTATGAAGCGCCTTCTTTTCTGCAGAACCGAAAGATCCAGCAGCATAGCCATAAGTGTTAAAGCGAACCGTTTCCTGCGCAGATCCCATCTGCACCTTTGCAACGAATGTACCCTGTGCCTGAATCGAAGCGGCAAGATCAACAGTCCCAGAACCTTGCAACGTCTTCGCAAGCAGCTGGTTACCCATCATGTCAAAGACCTTGACCTGCACAGGAGCGCTACCGCCCTGCGTAAAATTCAGGATTCCGTTAATCAAGCTGAAATGTCCAACAGCGGCATGTGAACCATGCAAGGACACTTCCTCTTCTTGAATGACAAATTTTCCAGATTGGTCCGTTTCAGCTTCTTTGCCCTTTTTGAGCAATTTCACGGTCGCCGCAACTGGCGAAGAATCGTCTTTATCTTTAACGGTTCCGTTTAGAGTGTAGGCCGATGCCGCAGAAAAAGCGGTCGCCATAACAAGGGAAATACAGAGAAGAATATTCTCTTCATCCTAAGTCTCCTTTCCCAAGACACCACATCCAATCCAAATATAAACCAGAGCCAAGCAAAAACTACCTGGTAAAAATAATTTTCAACAATCGCTTGCTGGGTGTCATGCCCGCCTCTGAGCGAGCATCGCCTTTTTCTTAAGCGAGATGGCGCCCTCGTTCCCCATTCGCGGATCATGCTCACATAAGTGCTAAAGCACTAAGTGATCAAAGAGAACGGAGTCCGGGGTGACATTGAAAACGGGATTGACGAAAACAAAGAATTACTTCACGACGGCGTTGGCGTGGCCGCTGTAAATAGCCTGCAAGGCGCCAGCGAGGTATGCAAGCGGAGCGTTCCAGTTGATAGCCACTTCGTTTGTCGCATAGCTGCAGCGGTTATCAATGTAGGCAAGCGCAGGCTTGTCAGCAGTAGCATAGTTCGGGCACTTCCAAAGTTCCGTTCCATCCAAATTAATATCTTGCTTGCCCAAGTGCGGCCCGCCCACGAGCATGCCCGGCACCGGATCATCCACAAAGTCCGATTCACTCACGCGATGGTGCGGGAAACGCGGGCTTCTAAAGCCAAAGCCGGTCACATAAGAAATTTCCATCGGATTCTTGCCCAAGAGGTAGTCTAAGCACTGCTGTGCACCATCCAAGAAACTCTTGTCGCCCGTGACATAGTATGCATGGAGCAACACAATTCCGTTGTTCGCCATGGCGCTGTTACTGCCCCAGTTCCAGCTCGACGGGAATGCCGGGAGCCTATAGGCACTCGTATCGCCCACATTGCGGAGTTCCTTTGCGACAAAGAGCAGCGTCTTGCGGGCTTCGCCACCGATTTTTGCGCCAAAATCTGCGGAATCGAGTGCCGCATGGTAAATAGCTAGCATGTTTACATCGCCCCACCACGGGCCATCGGCCCTGAACTTGTACTGCTTCAGATCCTTGAGATAATCGGACTTTTTCGTAGCGCGGTAAAGTTCCGTTGCGGCAAATGCAAATTCGTCCTTGCCATCCTCTTCGCCATGGGTATAGTTACCCGTTTGCACATCGGACGGTTGCTTGTACAAAGCCTTCGGATGGCGCTTAGCCCAATAGTAAGCCACTTCAGAAGCCTTGAGCATGCGCTTTGAAAAATCATCATCGAACTTTGCATACACGCGAGAAGCCTGGGCCATCACCGCTGCAAAATCAAGCGTCGCGGTCAAGCTCTTTTCAATCGCATAACGCAAGGCGCCATCGAGTTCCGGCATCGTACTCGAACCGAACTTGAGCGATGTGAGTTTGTGATAAACGCCGCCATCCTTGTCTTGCATCGAAAGCATCCAGTCCAAGTTCCAGCGGATTTCTTCCAAGAGTTCAGGCATCTTCGGGAATTCACGCGGGATGTTCCAATGGAGCGTATCCACGAATGCCGGGAAATGTTCGTACATTTCCAAAAGCGTAAACACCGTAATGCCGGAATTCACGATGTACTTGCCATAGTCACCGGCATCGTACCAGCCGCGCTGTGACTTGATGATTTTCGCATCGGCCTTCTTGGGTTCGGGCTTGCCCTTGGACTGCGCCACAACCTTCGCCGTTGGCAAATCCGTGCCATAGACAATCACGCTGTCATCCGCATGGCCCATGGCGCGTGCCCACTTGCCCGCATAACGCGTTTCGAGCGCCATGCCCGCACGCTGATAGTAGAACCACTTGAGCGCAGCCTTAGTCACATCAACGTAAACATTCTCGCCAACAACAATCGGGTTACCGATATAGCCATCGCGGAACAAGCGGTACGTGCCCGGTTTCTTAATCGCAGAAATATCGTACGTCTGGACCTCTTCGCCGCTGTATTCCCAATCGTAAACCATCGGGGCTTCAAGCGTCAGCACCACCTTCCCTGCCATGTCGCGCACTTCGAGCGGGTTGGCATCGTTACCGGGAATAACCACCGTCTTTTCGGATTCAGGAGCAAAACCTAGCTGGTTTACTAAAGGAATAGCAAAAGAAGGCATTGCAATCGCTAACGCAGCGAGCAAATGTTTACGCATAAAACACCTCATTTTTTATAAGGAGACGCCCGCTTTACTGGCATGACATCGATATAAACCAAATTACGATATAAAGATACCTTTAATTTAGGGAAATCGCACCATAAGGGGGCACTTTAATGTTTACCACAGGCAACGCTAAGTGTATCGAGTGTATGGCAATTAGGAATTCGGAAGTCAGAATTAGGACAACTGCGGAAGGCGAGAGAAGCGGCGGTGCTCGCACCGACATTTCCGAGCCGAGCAGTTGGTACTTGAGCGAAGCGAAAGTACAATTAGGAGTTCGGAATGAGGAAATGGTGCTGGTCATCCTAGAGGGACAACATTGCAAAAAAGTCCCGCCTTTGTAGGCGAGACTTTTTTAAGTTCTTGCGTTTTAGTGCGGATTACTTCTTCTTGCCACTCTTGTAGTTCACGCCCGGACGGAGTTCGAGACCAACAGTCACGAGGAGCGACACAACCGGTTCGTAGTGATCCTGGGAGAGGTCATAGACGGCAACGCCAGCCATGCCTTCGCTCTTCACGTGCTGAGCAACAGCCTTCACAGACGGAATGCCCATGAACACGATAGATTCGGATTCGCTCACAGCCACTTCGGACTTGGTAGCTTCATCGAATGTCACTGTGTAATCCGGAGTATCGAAGCGGTTCATGAGTTCAGCGTACGGGAGGTAGCCTTCGTTGCCACTGCCGACACCCTGATGGCTAGAGCCGAGGCCCTTGGCACCAGCAAAGGACTTACCGTAGAGGAACACGACCGGAGCAAGGAGATCCTTGTTCACGCCGGCAGCGGCAACAGCGTCAAGCGTTTCTTGCACAGAGTTTGCGCTCTGGTTCGGAACGAGGCTGCTTTCGCTTTCGTTCATGAGGTCTGCCATGAACACGTCAACGTAAGCGGCGCGGTTCAAGGCTTCGGCCTTGTAGGCATCCATGCCTGCGGCCGGGTAAATCACGGCCGTCACCGTAGAGCCCGAAAGACCATCGACCAAGGCGTTCAGCATCTTGGCATAATCTTCGGAATCGTCCGTCGTGAGGTTCTGCCAGTCGAGTTCAACACCGTCGCCACCATTTGCCGAAAGCCAGCCCTTAACGTTCGAAACGAACGTGGAGAGAGTTTCGTCAGAAGAAGCGATAGCCTTGAGATTCGATTCGGCTTCCATGCCACCCACGGAAACGATAAGCTTGACGCCGTTTTCCTTGGACATGGTGACGAGATTCTTGAAATTGTCCGCATCGTATTCGTCAGCAAAAGCAACCGTGCCTTCTGCACTCGGAGCGATAGACATGTAATGAATGTCAGTCACGAGATTGTAGCGGATATCCTTTGCATAGAACTGGGAATACTGACTCCAATACGGATAGAAGCCAATCACTTTGTCAGCTGCAGCCTGAGCAGCCACTGCTGCACCCATAGCGAGAGCCAATGTAATAACTTTAAAGTTCATTTTGAATACCTCTTATCCTATTGAAGAATCTGGCGATCAACACCGGCGGCATCACGGCAATACAAATTGTTATCTGCAACAAACTCGCCCTTAGCGGCGGCGGTTGCCTGAGTTTGGCTAATTTGCATACTTGAGCGAGGAGTATTGTTCACCTCATCAGCGCGGCAAGCACGGTATGCCCAACCATGAGTTCTGCCATACATCACGTACTGCGAAGAAAATGCCATGGAATCTATAGGTATATTCTTCAATGCAGTAATGTCATCAGCGACACCGATAAAGTTAAACAGCGTCACTTCACCCTGAACGGCCTTCCAAAGTGAAGGAGACTTCTTTGCAGTAGCCTTCGTTTCAGGATCTACACCTGCCGAATCCGCAGCAACAGCAGCCTTGGCTGCTTCAATCGTAGTAAGTTCCTGATAGGCAGAGTCCCAAGCAGCAGCAGTTCCACCAACATAGATCGGATCTAAATAAATCTGCTGCACCATGGCAACATTACCAAACAATGTTACAGAATCTTCAGACACTTTTGCATTATAAGCAGCTATGCCAATCTCTTTCTTGACTCGATTGTTATAGTCACTGACATAATCCTTAATCTGCAATGTGAGCAGATAGGGATGCAATTCCACATATTCCTTATTGCTGAAGCCAGCTGGGAAACTATCTTCATAAGGATCATCAACACTCATCGAGGAGCAGGCTCCCAAAACGCCTGCCAAGAGAATCATCATGTAATGGTGAAGTTTTTTCATTTTCAGCACCTCTTAGAAGTTCACCGTCACATCGGCGGAAAGAATGTTCTTGGTGATTGAAAGCTTGTCTGCTCCCATGGCTTCTCCAACATTGTAAGTATACTGGAGTTCGTTAGTGAGCATGCCGTACTGCAAGGACAAGTAGGATATCGGAGCAAGCTTCACACGGAGACCCGCCATAATAAGGCGTTCAGACGCATCATTCACGTAGAACGAGAACGGAGCTTCTTCGGTTCCTGCATAAATCGGAGCACCACCCCTGTCAAAGACCTTCTTGTACTGCTGGAAACCAGCGAGCACGGCGAACGGGCCCCAAACATCAGCGGTAAGGCCAGCAACAATTCGAGTTGCATTACGCTTCAGGTAAGCACTTTCTGTAGCCTGGGAGAAAGAACCCTGAACAAGAATTTGACGGTCAAGACCGGCAATAACACCGACATCGGCACCAATGCCAAATGCAAATTCCGTAAACTTGTTCTCTTCAATCACAGGCATTCCAGTCTGAAGCCACTTGTCGTAATTCGCATAGGTCTGAGTCAACATGCTGACGCGACCATTGAAGAACACCATGTCAGACCAATTCACATCGACCTTTGCCATAATACCCTTACGGTCTGGAGTGGCAAGGCCAAACGGCAGAGAAAGGCTTACAGACGGGTCGAGTTCCCTCAAATAATCCTTTTCAGCTTCAAGCTTCTTGTAAGTATTGCCCGTGTATCCGTTGCGGTAGTAGTGGCCATTCTTGTAGTTGTTGTCCAAACGGGCAAACATTTCAGCCGCTTCCACCTCACTGGAGAGAGCATTACTAAGGTTTTCCGAAGTCATCAAGTTGTTCGCCTGCAATGTCGTCGAGTTGTAGACATTGTAGTAGAGGTTTTCAAGGCTCGATGCACCGAAAGTTGACATGATGGCCGCATTAAGCGGATTGTTGTAGAAGGCGTTTGCATTGAGAATTGTGGCACGTCCCTGATAAACCGGGGAAGAAGCCAATTCAGACCAGAAACTGGAATCCGTCTTGAGGTAAGCAGCTTCGGCACTATAATCGAGGCCACTCACGTTACCCTTCACAAAGAGGCTTGCATAAATGCTCTTGCCATCCTGATCACGGTAGTCCTCATTAGTGCGGACATATGGTTCACTTTGGGAGACGCCAACGTAAACCACATCACCTACGCCCTTAACCGTCTTTTGCTGAAGACTATATGACGTCTGCTTAGACTGGGTCATATAGTCGCGATCGACAGACCACTTGGACATGGCAAATTCACCATTCAAGCCGAACGTGAACGGAAGATCCGGAAGGAGCTTCTTGGAATCGAATCCCAGTTCAGCAGAAATGACCATGTTCTTATCATAGTAAACCGTATCCGATGCAACAATATCCTTAGAACGGCTCGGCAACTTGCGGTCCATCAAATTGACGTAGTTTGCCCCAAGGTGAGCACCATAGGCATCAACGCCGACTCGAGCACCAAGGAGGTAACGGTCTGCGAAATCAAAGTCAAAGAACACTTGGTCGTACTTCTTTGCCGTATTGCGGAGGCGGGCACCCGTAAGCTGGGCAGTGATGTTATCGACAACACCAGCTACGTTACCGCTCTGGTAAGCAACATTGAGACCTTGCATCAAGCGACGGCTCGTAGTATCGAGGTTGCGCTTTTCAAGAGCTTCACGACGCTTTTCCGCAAAGATTTCCGGTTCCTGGAGGATTTCGGTCTGCGGAGTGTAAATGGTAAGCGGGGTATAACCGATACGCATGTAACCCAAGTTGAAGTCAACATGCTTATTCAGGATTGTACCATCGTAGCTGAACCAGTGACCGATAATCGGGTTGTTGTTTTCGTCGTAAGCACTCTGCCAATCCTTGTGCAGGCGCAACTGGACATCAATCATGGTTTCAGAACTCGGACGGGCGGTCAAACGCAGGTTCACATCGGTGAAAGCCTGGTTTTCCTGAGTCGGAGATTCTTCATTATATTGGTCCGAAGAAGCCATTGACGCAAGAGCACCAGCTTTTGCCGTACCATTGATCTTAAGCCCGAGAACAGCTGCATTGAGAGAATCCAGCTTTTCCAAAAGGGACTTCTGTTGCGTCACAACCTCAGCCTGATTTTCGGCAGCAAACGCAGCTGTAGCCGACAAAGCAAATGCGGAGGTCAGTAAAATTTTACGCATGTTCATATTGAAATTCATTCTAGTTACCTCCCATTAAAATTCCACATTAATGGAAGCTTCAAAGATAAACTGACTAAACTTATGCTGATAGGTACCCGTAGCGCCGTCGCCCTTCTTCAGTAAGTTGAAGTAATCCGGCATATTTCTTGTAGGGAAAGAAACCTTTGAGGCCGTTGTACGAGCATGTTCTTCGGCTACTTGTTTTGCGTTATTATAATGGTCCTCAGTCAAAGTAGCATTTGGATTTTCTCTTTTTAGTTTGGTTTCAGCAGATTTAAGTTCCGAATTATATCTTGATTCATAAGCAGCGTCATAAGCAGCTTTATAAGCAGCGTTATATTCATTAACATATTTTGCAGTGTTATAATCTTTCTGAACAGAAACATAACCCACATTCAAGGACAACCAGGCATTGGATGCTACAGTGTAATCAAAGCCACCCATCACCTGCATCTGCTTGCTCTTCATAGTAGGAATGTCATGTCCAACAACTGCATTAGGAGCGCCCATCACGGCACCATAATCAGAATTGATCATCTGGAAGCCTGCAGTAAAGCCGACACGCGGCAAGAACTGGGCACAAAGACCAAAGTTGATAAAGTCGCTCTTAAAGGCGCCTTCCGCTACACCAAGAGTCGTGGAAGTCACAGAACCAGGAACAAGCGTTGTCTTGCTTTCGGAATGCTTGAAGGAACCGCTGACATCGAGAGTCTTGTCATAAGCGATGAACTTTGCGATATCAACCTTGACACCGCCACCGAATTCCATGTAAGACACCTTATCGACATCCGGAGTCGTAGACTTCACTTGGTTGAATACGCCCACGAGAGCCTGGGCTTCGACTTTATTCTGCCAATCGCCCTTGACAAGGGCGCGAACACCCATGCGGTTCGATGTCGCAAGGCCGTTCGGCAAAGTAAGCTGGATAGCCGGATCCGTCATCATGTTGATGAGAGCGAGCTGTTCCAAGGCATAGACGTTGGAGCCCCAGGAATTCTTGTTATACGGAGCAATGTTATAGCTTTCCCTCTGGCCACCCATAAAGGCGTCATCATTTGTACCCATGGTACGACCCACCGGAGAGAACTTCGGAGAGTAGTTGTAGAGAGCGTCGAAGGTCGAATAGAGCGGGGAGTTCACGCCGTACTTGACCGTTTCGCCATCCTTGTCAGAGTTCAAGATACGCTGGGCAAAGAAGCTCGGAGACTGAGCGAGGTTGTTGAACCACTTTTCATCATTGCGGATGAAGTCGAGGGTAAGGCCTGCATTCCAGCTGTTATCAACCTTATAACCAGCGTTCAAAGTAACGAGCATTGCAGATCCGTTAACTTTTTCCTCAGTTTCAGGAATAACAACCTGGGTCGTCACAGGATTTCCTTCAGGATCGGCCGCAACCTGTTCACCAATCGAGCCAGGAATCTTCTTCTTGTTAATAGACATGGCGTATTCACCGACAAGGTCAAGAGTGAGATCCTTGTTCTGCATGAGACCTGCCACATCGGCACCGGCACGAGCGCTTACAACAAGCGTATTCTGCGGTCCCACATCCGGGTTGATCGATTGCTGGACGTAACTATTGATTTCCTCATCGTTCTGATTGAAATCCGTCGGTTTTGCATTGCGAGGCATCGGATGACGGTAGACATAGGAATTCGTCTTTTCATTATCGAAGATGAACATCGGAGTCACACCGACATAAACATTCTTTTGCATCGGCAAAAGTTCGATATTACCACCCACGAGCCACTTGTCCGTGTTAGAGGCAAGAGACGTTGCATAACCCGGAATGGAATCCTTCGGAAGAATGTTGCCTTCGGCACCGCTAAAGTCGAGCACCGATACGCGGTTCACACGGGCCAAGAAAGCTTCCGCACGGAGTTCGCCAATCATCGGATCGATTTCCTGGCGGAACTGGAGGTTCACACCCTGGAGGTTACGCTTGTTACCTTCAAGGAGCTGTTCCTTCTGGGCCATGTGGCGCTTGCGGGCAAAAATCGTCGGTTCGTACATAATGTCGATACCGGGATTATAAATCGTAAGCGGGGTAAGTTCCTGACGGAAGTCACCGATAACCCAGTAGAAGTTCTTGCCGATATTGCCTTCGACATTGATCCACTTGGCTTCGAGAGTCTTAGCAGCAGAAGCGAAGTATTCCTGCATACCACCACCAATACGCATCGTCAAATTAGCACGGACAAATTCGTACGGACGGAAACCGAAGTTCAAGTCGGCGCTCACGAATTCGTTGCGTTCTACATCCGGCCATTTATTGATGCCGGTCTGATCCTGATCGGTCTTGAAACTGGAGCGCTGGGCAACAGCACGGATGCTACCGCCAATTTCAACACCACGCTTGGCATTGGCGCTATCAGCCTTGGCCTGCAAGGCCTTTTGATTATCCGCAACAGCAGAAGCCGATGCGGCAACCGATGCAGAAAGAAGGGCGATTAAAAGTCTTTTCATTTTCATATTCATCTTTAGCATCCTCCCTTAGAACCATGCCTTGGTTTCGGCAGCAATGTAATGGGAATGCCAATTATTATCAGAAATGATTTCGTCAGAGTGCGTCATGAACTTGTAACGGAAGTGGAGACCCACGCGGTCCGAGAAGTCCCAGTCAAAGCCTAAGCCAATGGCAAAGTCCTTGTAGTTGATCGGAGCCTTTTCATAGTAGTAGGGGCTCACTTCTGTCGAGCGGCTTTGTGTACCAGGCAAAGTTTTCACTTCATGGCTGGTGTAAGCCTTGCTAGACCTGAACGTTTCAAGGCCGAGGATACCCACCATGTGGAAAGTCGGCGTTACGGCAACGGTCGGTTCAAACTGGCCATAGAAGCTCGTCAAGAGCATGTCAAACGATTTTTCGGAAACTGCAATCGGAGCAAAGGAAGTAGAAACACCGGAAAGGGCAACGAATGCAGTCATCATGATATTGCGGTCAGTACCGAACCAGTGACCGATATCGTAACCACCCATGAAGGACATGTAAGAGGACCACTTGGCATGGGACGGAATCTCTTGCATTGCGGCTTGTTCACCGTTATCATAAGCGACGAAAGATTCCCACATTTCCCAAGTTCCACCATAGAGACCACCGTGCTGGCGATACATCTTAACACCATCTGCAGTACCTCTTTCGACACCAGTACGAGCGACATAGCCCGGACCGGAAGCGTTACCGGAGTCAGCCACAAAGAGCGGCTTGTGCTTGGTCCAGGAGTTCGAGCTTTCCCACATGTTGCGGCCGTTCAAACGGTAGTTGAAAGCAACCACGTCCTTGCCAGCTTCGATCTGACGATGCTGAGCATACTGGAAATCAAAGTAACCGCGATTGAAGCTCGGTTCCAACTTGAAGTTGATACCGGCCATGTTCGGGGAATAACGGAGAGCACCACCATTGAGGTAAGATTCGTCCTTACGCCAACCCGGGAAACGGGACGGATTGGTAAGAGAGAACGGAGAATAGAAGCCCGGCTGGAAGTACACGAGTTCGGCAGTCATTGGCCAGCCTTCGATGTACTTGCTCTGAGCCTTGATATAGAGACCGATCTTCGGATCACCAATAGCGGATCTCTTTGCGGCACTAGAAAAACCTGTAGAGTTATTCTTTCCAGAACCATCAAAATCGTCAACCACTTCAGATCTATAGAAAACTGTAGTATCGACAATGCTTGCGCCTACATCAGCCATCAAGAACAGCTTCGGTGTAACGTTACCCTTGACATCGAGAGAAATCACGTGAGTATTCATGAGTCTCGGGGATGCATCACCCGTGCTCATCACACCGAAATCGAGCCACTGGTTACGGAATTCATCTTCGTTGATGATAGCGTCATCGTAAGTCACGCCCATGTAGTTCACGCCAACGGTCAGATTATCAGCAATCTTTTCCTTGGCGATACGGCCATGGAGCACGGTACCGCGGAGATCGTAGCCACCCATCATTTCGAGTTCACCCGGCTGGCCACCGTACATGCGGAGACCGTCACGAGTGGCAACGTCAGCGTCCATCGGCTGAGACACGAGGAACTGAGCCTTCATATCGTACGGAAGCTGATAGATGTTAGCAAACACACCACCGAAAGAGCGGTTCGTCCAGAATGCACGACCACCTTCCTTGACCGGCTTGAAAGCCTTTTCCTTATAGTAGGTCGATACAGTCTTTTCGTCTTCGAAAAGTTCGTACTGCCAAACAAAACGCGGGTTCGTTTCACGTTCCCACATGGTAAGCGGGGAGGCATTAGCCCAAATAACACCGCCTGCGGTAACGTAGGCACCGAAAACACCAGCGCGGATATCGACACCGACATTCAATTCTTCGTTGATAGTCGAAGCGTAGTAGTCGGTAGAATGGTCGTTCAAGACGCGTTCATCGTAATATCCAGGAGCGTTCGTCGGGTGTTTGGCCAAGTAGTTCGTATAAATGCCACTCAAGTCAAACGGGAACGAAAGGTTCGTAAACAACGTAACGTAGGAGTTCGGCATGGCGACGACGTTCACATTCAAGACGGCATCGACGCTTGTGCGTGCCTGGTCATTTTTGACCCACGGGCTCTGTTCGGTATAATGGAAATTCTTCAAACGGAAAGCCATGTAACCGGAGACTGCCAGTGGCAGATCGTCCTTACCCAAAAGGGTCGATTCCATGTTGTTGGAAAGAGTATCCAATGAAGCGTGCAGGGAATCAAGCTGCAACTGCGGAGGGAGAGCCCACGCAGCACCGAGGCTAGACGCTAATAAAAGGGAAGAAACTGTTTTGCGCATAAAATCCTCTTAAATCTCGTTACGGAACGGATAATGAGCCGGGCCTTCGTACGGCTTGCCATGCTTCTTAATCACAATATCGTCAATCCAAACCTTGAAGGATTCGTTTTCATCCTTACGGACTTCAAGACGGAAACCCTTGAAGTTGGACCAAGCAAACGGGAGCATCACTTCGCGCGTGTTCTTTGCATCCCAGTAAACACCGGTATTGCCGAAGAGCTTCAGAGGAATGCTGAAGTGCTTCCATTCAGTCGTAATTTCACCAAGGCTCTTGGAACGGAGCTTCACCTGGAGGGATTCACCATTGCTCTTCACGCCGTCATCGACGAGCACGAACAGAGCGTTTTCGCCGCCCTGGGCACCCTTGATCCAGAATTCGAGAACACCTTCTTCCAAGTAGGGAGTCAAGTCCACGGAACCCGCAATACAAATAGCAACACCGGAGTAATCACTTGCGATAAGCTCAATTTCCATGGAAAGGGCTCCTTCCATGGCATACTTGTCCGTAAGTACCGGTTCAGGGTTTTCACGCGGATACTGGTAAGTATATCCACCACCACGCGGAATGGCTTCACGCATGACGACAGAGACAACTTCCTTGTCTGGACGGAACGGCTTAGGATCCTTCATGACAAAGTGAGACTGGTCGCGGTCGCGATAATCGCTAAAGCCGTAGCCAGCAAAAGAAGATGAAGCAAGAAGCATCGCCGCTAGAGCGGACTTCCAAATGGCTTTTTTTAAGTTTCCATTCATAATAGGTACAATTCTCCAAATTCGGATCGTCTACAATATAGCTTGTTTTTTGAGAAATCAATGAGCTTCCATTGCAAAAAAGGCTTTGCAAAACTAGATGTATCAACGGAATACCGCTATCTAAGCCACACAAACACTGGACTCAAGCGTAAACGGAAATTTTTTATTTTCCAATGTTTTAGAATGTTTACAAACTAAGATTTTTGACAGGCGTCACATGGACTCAAGCGTAAACATAAGATAAGCATGTTTTTTAATTTTCTATTTTTCGAATTGTATAGATTTTGAGAACAGGTATTTATTAGGACACCAATTTTTGGGGGTTACATGATTAAAGAACTTCTCTCTGCAATGGCGATCGGATGCCTATTTTGCGCATGCGACAGTGGTACAGCGCCTCCGCCAGCAGCAGCCAAACCCGATAATCAAAGCAAAGTCGTTCCCGTAGACTATACACTCGGAAGAACGATGAATGCAAGGCTTGGACGAGGCATCAACCTCGGAAATTCTTGGGACTCCGATGGCGCCGATGATTCAGGCTGGGGAAACCCCATCCGTGATGAAGATTTTGCAATAATCAAGGCTGCGGGCTTCAATTCCGTGCGTATTCCGGTCCGCTGGCAGACTTTCTCCGACAAAACAACCCACACCGTGGACCCGGAACGTCTTAACGGCGTCATTCAGGATATCCAACTCGCCATGGCCAACGGGCTTGCCGTCGTTGTGAACTTCCACCACTATCACGAGCTTAACTGCTATGGTGGCGGAATGCCTCCTGGATACAACAACCCTCCAGACGATAACCCGACTTGCGATTATTTGCCGATCCGATTCAATACCGAAAAAGCGCATTTCCTTGGCATGTGGGCACAAGTCGCCACAGCGCTTAACGCAGCATTCCCCGCCAACGATATGCTCGTGTTCGAAATCTTGAACGAACCGGTCGTCAAAAGAGCAGATGTTTTGAACCAGATCATGACCGAAGCCTACACCGTCATCCGCACGGCAGCTCCCGGCAAGACCATTATGTTCGAATCCTATCACGCCGCAAAATTTGCAGACCTCACAGATCTCCAATTGCCGGCAGACGGAAACATCATCTACAGTGGCCACTATTACGCTCCCTACGCTTACTCCCATCAAGGGCCTCATGGCTATAAATGCAAGGGGGACGAAGCATACGGCAACAACGCAAGCGACAGTTTAAGGTACTACAAGAACCTCGCCTACAGGCAATATCCCGACATTAACGGAACCGATCAAGTTCCTTTGAACATGGGTGAATTCGGTGTTGCAGGCGGAAGCTTTATGGGCGATTGCGTGTATTACGATGATAAAGGCCAACAAATAGGCTTATGGCCTTCCGACCAAAAGAAAGCCGAATGGGCACAAAAGACGGTTCAAGCTGCAATTGAAACCGGCACATCATTCCATTACTGGGGATTTGCCCACACAGGCGGTTTCGAAGCCTACAACAAGTACGCCGAAACATGGTATCCCGGATTCCCGCAGGCTCTAACTCAGCCGTAATATAGAACTAAGGGCGAACGAGAGAACCGCCCCAATGCTCATCGAAAAAGGCTTGGAACAAAGGTTCCGGGCCTTTTTTCAATTCCTCGATAACTTCTGCAATCGGACGCTTGCCACGGTAAAGTTCACGGAAAGCGCGCTCGAAAAACGCAATGCGCTCGGGAGGGAATTCTTCTGCATGCAAGCGGAGTGCATGGAGATTGAGGGAGGCAAAGCGGAGCGGGTTACCGAATGCACGACTGCACGGAGGAACGTCGTAATCGACCTTGAGAGTTCCACCCACAAAAGCGTAGGCGCCCACCTGATTTCTCTGCTGCACTGCAGTTGTACCGCCCAAAGTCGCAAACTTTCCGATGCGCACGTGACCGCCAAGCTGGCAGCCATTGGCGATAACCGCCCCCTCGCCAATTTGGCAATCATGCCCAACGTGCGCGTATGCCATAATCAAGACGCGGGGAGCGAGGCGCGTACAACCACCGCCTTGCACTGTTCCGCGATTGAGCGTCGTGTACTCGCGAATAATGCAATTTTCGCCAATTTCAAGGCAAGTCGGCTCGCCGGCATACTTGAGATCCTGCGGAGGCGCTCCAAGAATCGCCCCATCGTACACATGCGTATTCGCCTTAATCGTCACACCGCCGTAAACGCGCACTCGAGATTCGAGCACAACATTCTCGCCAATAACCGCCCCTTCATCGACAACGCACCAGGGGCCAATAATTGCAGACTCGTGGACTTTTGCAGAAGAATGAACGAAAGCGGAAGGATGGAGCATTACTAGTGGTTGGTGGTTAGTGGTTAGTTGACAAGGACGCCGGAGGCGCAGGGACAAGTTAGTTGGTAGAACTTAGGTTAACAGACCCAAATTTAGTTTTTAGACGAGAGACGAGAGACGAAAGACGAAAGAAATTGTAACTTCGAAGCCTTTTCTAAGTTCTAAGTTCTAAGCTCTAAGTTCTATTTTCTAAATTAAAACGCATGAGTGGCATTATTATCGCATGCCTGACTGCGCTTTATGCGTTCTTGTTCCTATTCTTCATTATAGGGCTGTTAAAGACGCATCGCTATAAAGGCAAAAAAGCGACTCCGAGCGTTTCGGTCGTAGTCCCGATGAGGAACGAAGAGGAATTTGCCGAACGCACACTTGAAGCACTTGCCCTCCAGGATTATGTCGGCGAATGGGAAGTGATTTGCGTCGACGACCGTTCCACCGACCGCACCCGCGAAATTCTCGAAAAGTTTGCCGCTACGCATCCGCGCTTCCGCGTGCTTTCGCTCCCGCAAGATTTACCGCAAATTGCAAGTCCCAAGAAGCGCGCCCTTGAAAGCGCCTTCAAGATTGCCAAAAATGAAGTGCTTTTGACAATGGATGCCGACTGCGTTCCTCGCAAAAGCTGGATTACTGCAATGGCAGGTCGCTTTGTCGACGGTATCTGCATTGTGCAAGGACCAAAGCAAAACAACGGCACACGATCCATGCCGCATCTTTATCAAAAGCTCGAAACGCTTGGCTACACGGCGATGGAAGCCGCAGGCTTTAGCCTTGGCCGCCCAATTGTCGCAAGCGCCGCATGCCTCGCCTACAAGAAAGACCTGTTCTTCAAAGTCGGCGGGTTTGGCGATCTCGTAAAGCTTTCAAGCGGCGACGACGATATGCTCATCCACAAGATGATGAAAATCCCGGGAACTAAAGTTTGTTACAATCTCGACAAGGATGCCGTAATCGAAACCGCCCCGGTACACACGTGGAAGCAGCTTTTCAACCAACGCGCCCGCTGGAGCAGCAACGGAACAAACTACGAAAGCAAGGCTTACATTCTGCTCCTCACGCTGATTTACACATACTACATCTGGATGTTCTTGAGTCCATGGTGCGCCTTATTCCTGGATTTTCCGTGGCAGTGGTGCGTGTTCAGCATTTTGCCCAAATTTATCGTTGACTTCGTCTTCTTGAGCATAGCATCATGGAAACTCAAGTCCAAGCGACGCATGCTTGCATTCTTGCCGGTCGAACTGATTCAAATCCCGATGATTGTCTTTGCCGTACCCGCAGGCATCACGGGAATGTTCCGATGGAAGTGATTTAGACGAGAGACTAGAGACGAAAGACGAGAGAGGCGCCCGCCTTAGTTAGGAATGGCGCCAAAGGCGCCTTAGTTGGCAGAACTTAGCTCGCTTCGCTCTAATCTCAACCGCTAGGCTCGGAAAGTCTCGAAAAGCGAATGAAGCAGTCAAAAAATATTTGACTATTTCTGAGCTCAAGAGACAACGCTTTAGCGTTAAATAGGCTTGCAAGCAATCCTGCTTCACTCGCCCTATGCATTAGTCCTAATTCCTACTTCCTAATTCCGAATTGCAGCTTGCCCACGCGATGGCTTCGTCTACATTCCTGATTTTTCCATCGAGCTGGAGTTCAAAGCTTTGCTTGATCATTTCGCCCATTTCCTTGCCGGGCTTGATTCCCAAATCCATGAGCATTTTTCCCATAAGATAGGGCTGCGGGGCCACATCAAGCAAGTCAAGAGCGGATGCGGCTTGCCAAAGCTTCTCGGGGAATTCCGGGGCGCCTGCAGCGGCGTAGAACTTACGCGGAGTCGCTTTTACGAGCAAGCACAAAAGCTTTAGACCACCAAGTTTTACCGCCAAGCGACGGAGCGCAGGTGCATCATCCACCACTTCGAAACTAAGACTGTGATACTCGTTCAACAGCAACGGAACGATTTTTAACAAGTGAGTTTCATTTGTAATGCGTTCGAGGAACTTGAGAGACGTTTCGGGACTCCCGCTGAGGAATGCGGCAAAAGCGAATTCCATCGTCTGGTTGTCCGAAAGCGGCGAACATTTACATTCATCAGACGTTTCAGCATTCGCAAAGCTCCTGCGCAAGCTTTCCATATTGTCGAGCATTTCGCCCAAATCTTCCCAAGAGCCACGCAGTGGCGAAACTTCCGGGAAAAATTCATTCAGCTTGATATCCAGGAACGCACGCAAACCAAGCGATGGCTTACCCGGTTTCAAGAGCCACTTCTTGAATTCTTCAAAAAGCCTTTCAATAGAAAGGTCCGCAAGCGAAAGGGTCTTGCAAAGTTCGACCGTCTCTGGCGCAAGCGTGAGCGCAAAGCGGCTTGCAAACTGGACCCCACGCAAAATGCGCAAGGAGTCTTCGACAAATGCAGGTCCCACATGACGAAGCAAGCCCTTCTTCAAGTCTTCGATTCCGCCATACGGATCGCACAACGTGAGTTCCGGCAATTCCATGCCCATGGCATTAATCGTAAAATCACGGCGAAGCGCGGCCTCCTTAAACGAAAGCTTTTCGTCCGTATGCACCACGAATCCGCGATGTCCATAGCCAACTTTACTTTCTGTACGCGGGAACGAGAAATCAAGCGAGAGCCCTTTCATTGCCAAATGAATGACGCCAAAAGCCTTGCCCACAAGATTTGTTCGGCCATACTTCTTTAAAATCGGCACAAGTTCATCTTGCGTGAGATCGTAAACTTCAACATCGTAATCGCGGCAGTTTCTACCCAAAAGAGCATCTCGCACCCAACCACCGACTAAAAAGGCCCGGCCACCCGCTTCGCGGATCTCGCCAGCAATAGCAAGCAAGCGTTTGGGTAAATCCGGTTCAAACGATTCGCCTGCAAGGGTAATTATAGAAGGCATTACTTGTTGGCCTCGACAGACTTGTAACGGTCGTAAATGCTCATTGTCTTTTCTTCGGAAGAATCCTGCAACAAAGTCTGGACAGAAATTTCTTGAGCCGTATCGCGAGAGGCAGCCCCTTCCGTATTCGCATAGCGATCATAGATGCTAGACTGACTCGTTTCGTTTTTCTTTTTCGATTCTTCTTGACGGCAGGTGCGAAGTTCATTTTCCATATACGCACGCTGGTCCGGAGAATAAGTCAATGTATTCAGGCGATATTCAATTTCTTCACACACAAGGCCTTGGCGTTCGCCGGCGCAACCGGCCACCAAAAGCATTGCCACAAAAGCGGCAGCAAAACCAACAACTTTGTTCATAATATATTCCTCTACAACCATTAATGGATAATCAAAAGCTTGCCTTTTTTGACCTTAGATGCGCCACGAATAATGTACTGGTAAACACCCGGCGCTACAAGGTTTCCGTTATCCATTTTTCCGTCCCATTCAGCACGGCCACCGGTAACGCCATCGCCAGAAATCGTTTTAACAAGTCGACCGCCTCTGTTGTATACATTGATAACGGCGTCCTCCGAGATATTGTCAAAGAGTACAAATGAATGCATTTTCGGGCGGAACGGATTCGGGAACACCTTGACGTCTTGGCGAGCCTCATCAGTCATGTTGCCATTCGAGCTTCGCAAGTCATTTCGCTTGTAGCGAGAAATACCGTTATCGTGAGCAAACCAGACAAAGCCAAGAATCGAGTCAACAGCCACATCCTGGACTCTGTCGCTAAACATCCCCTGGCGTGTCGAGAAGTGCATCACAGACAATGTATCAGGATTCGTCGGGCGCGGAGTCAAGCGGTAAGCGCCATTTGTAGAAGTTCCAACCCAGAGATTACCGCGGTTATCAACATCAATACTTGTAAAGCTTGCACTTGCAAGTCCGTTTGTCGAAAGCGGAGTCCTCAAAGAATCCTGTTCATGATTCCAATAAACAAGCGAGGATGCAGTAACCATCCAGAAATAATCTGTCTTCGGTTCATAAACCAAATCCAACGGAGTCGTCGTAGAAGGACCATAATACGTCTTGACATTATCCTTTGTCACAGAAAGTTCGCCACCCGTCTTTTTGGGCGGTTGGAACGTAATCACATCCAGAGCTCCGTCAGCATCCTTTGAAAGTTCCGCACGAGTTCCGACATAAACGACCCATTTGCCAGTTTCTTCGTCAACTCGGGCAATCATTGGGCCACCGAGAACCGCGCTACCAATATTTTTGGCACAAGACATATTCCCTTTGAGGTCCATATAAATTAAGCTATAGCCTTTATTCGATGCCGAAGTCGTAAAGAATCCATTATTGTCTGGAGCAGGCGTTGTGGAAACTGCAATAGCATATGGCGTTCCTGGAATTTCAAGGAAGTCATCCATACAGAACTTATTATATCCATTATCATTTGCCAAGAACATGTTCGTGGAATCTAACGTTTCACCCCAGTCCTTATACTGGAAATAGCCAATCCCCCAGATATGGTACAACACCCTTCCACCGGGAAGAACAGACAAGGTCTTCAGGTCATGACCTACAGCGTCACTTCTGTTGGCATGCACAAAGAATGCGCGCCGGGGCACACTCCAATCATAGCCACAATTGAACGAAAATTCGCCATCCTCAGAAGCAGCCAAGACACCGCCTACTGGAAGCGCCTGCAGCTCGTACGCATTACCGATCGCAAAACTCCTGAAAGTCTTCAAATCAGAAAGCTTTTTTCCGTCATAGTAGAACACGTCTTGAGGCCCAGCCAAGACCGCCTTTCCCGAAGACGGCTTAGAAACCCAACGCACTTTGGATTGATAATAATCGTGACGTACGGTATCTTTCCCATTAATTTTCAAGGCAACTTTTTTTTCATACAGGATAGAATCCTTCAAAGCTTTTCCGCGAATCTTGATATAAGGCGCATCCGAAGAAAATACGGAGAACGTATCGAGGGCAACAACAGTCTCGCCTTCTTTTTCCCAAAGCCTCATACCTTCCGTCGAGAATGTCTTGAGTTTGCCATCTTTCCAATCGAAGTCCTTGATGGCAAAACCTTTCTTGGAAACAGACTCTACAACTTTCCAAGTATTCTGGTCATAAAGCTGGACATCGGAATCCAATTTTTTCCAATTCATCTTGCGAACGTAAAGCGTCGAGTCAATAGCGACAAACAAGGAATCTCCGCGAACCTTCATTGCCGATATGGGATTCAAAGCCAAGCTCGCATCAGCAATGTGGTCAATCGTAAGAATCGATATCAAAGTCTCGAGATTAAAGAACGAAAGGCGATCTTCAAACGCAATCGTCATAATCGTGCCGGACAGACAAACCAAGCCCGGAATCACGCGGACATTGCTCCCTGCAAAAGAACGGCTAAGGACTTGCCAACTTCCACTCGGCATCATCGTTGAAATGATACCGTTGTCGCTCACCGCAAAAGTCCCGAGATCCGAAATGACAACCGCACTGATAGACGGAGCCGCAAGGCCATTTACCGTCGTGTACAAGTCATCTGCTGTATTCGCTCTATAACGGATTCCGCCAGCCGTCGACAAAAGCAAACCATCTCCATAAGGGAGAGCCGCCTTTATCGGGAAAGGATTTGAATAATTAACCCATTGGTCCACAGCAAAAGCTGTCGAGACCATGAAAAGGATACAGATAAGCTTTGACAATATTTTCACATTCTAAAATTACGAAATTTAGAGAGTTTTTCAACCAGCATATTCAATAATTTCTCGCAAAGTGACCTCCCGTCCCACAACCATTTTCAACTGTTCTTTCTGCATTTCCATTTTTTCATGCATTTTTTGGTAAGCTTTTAGCCGGCGTCTTGTGATGCCCGCCTTAGAAAGGCCGATCAACTCACTCAGTTCACTTGAAGTAAATCCACCTACAATCGTAAATTCCACAATCATCTTTTCAAGCGGACTCAAGACCGAAAGCAGGCAAGAAAACTCGCCAATAATGGCGTTTGGATTTATGCCATTATCGGACAATAGATTTTCTTCGTAGTTGTAACAGTGCTGCTTGGACTCGCAAAGGCTCGAAATCGGAATTTCACGATTCATGTTCCTCTTCCGATATTCGCTATAATGGCAGTTCAAAAGCACCGTCTGAAACCACGGCAGCAGACGGATCCCGTTATTAAGTTCGTTTGCCTTTTGACAAAACCGCAGAGCCACCTCCTGAAACAAGTCGTCCGCTTCGTCTTTCTCGCCACACTTTTGCAAGCACAATTTGTATATTCTGTAGGAATATTTTTTCCAAACAGAACCCACCCAATAAGGGGGACGGTTACAAAGGGATCCTGAATAAGACATAAATGATTTAGTTCCAAAATTTCCTTCTTCCATTCATGAGATTAATTTATGAAAATTTTAGACAAATTTATAGAATTCAGAAATTTTGCAAACAACAGTTTGCAAAAAACGTCATTTTGCATCCTATTGTTTGCAGCGGCTTCTTTTGCACAAGAATTCAATATGAACAACATGCCGCCTCCAGAAGCATTTTTGAACTATTCTAAAGGAGCATTGCAAAAGGGTTCCAGCGTCACTGTCGATATCACCATTCCAGACAACTGGCATGTAAACGCAAACATCGCGGCCGATGAATTTTTGAAGCCTTCGTCCATCGAGATTTCGGCACAGGGCATTCACTTTGGCGAGCCCAAATGGCCCGAACCGATCAAGGAATATAGCGAAGCTTTGGATCTTGAAAATCTTGTTTTCAAGGGAAACTTTCAAATTACGCTCCCGATTGAAGGCGTAGACGCTAATTACGACAGCCTCACAACTCAGGCGACTTTCCATTACCAAGCATGCGACAATTCCATTTGCCTCGCGCCATCGCAAGTTACGTTTGGAGTTGGATCTCTGGGGTTTAACAAGAAAAGCAGCAGCGTAGGAAACTCCTCTGAAAATGTTGTCGGGAATGCCGTAAATAACGCTGCAAAAAGTGATTCGAAAAGTTCCGGGACGTTGACAAATTCTACAGAAGAAAATTCTGCAAGCACCTTCATTTTACTTTTGTCAGCACTGCTCGGAGGCATGATTCTGAACTTGATGCCTTGCGTTTTGCCTGTACTTTCGCTCAAGCTTTTCAGTTTGATCAAGCAGGCAGGCGAAAGCCGCGGGCGCCTAATGGTATTAGGCGCCACGACGACGGCGGGAATACTTGCCAGTTTCTGGATGCTCGCCGCCATCGTCGCCGCCATCAAGGCGGGCGGCGGGAATGCAGGCTGGGGCATGCAATTCCAGAGCGCTGGATTCATTGCATTCATGGTCGTGATCTTGAGTGCCTTTGCCATGAGCTTTTTCGGAGTCTTTGAAATTTGGCTCCCTGGAAGTGCCACCACCAAGATGGATAGCGCCGGGCGCAAGCAGGGCCTGGTCGGAGCTTTTTTCACAGGCGCACTCCTCGTACTTTTGAGCACACCGTGCTCCGCACCGTTTCTCGGAACTGCCATGGGATTTGCCTTTACCGCCTCGACCCCTGTACTGTTCCTGTTTTTCACAGCCGCAGGCATCGGGCTTGCCCTCCCTTACATGCTCGTGAGCGCATTCCCGAAAGTCCTCAAAATTTTTCCAAAACCAGGCGCCTGGATGGTCACGCTCCAAAAAATCATGGGCATTCTTTTGCTCGCTACAGTCGCATGGCTTTTGTGGGTCGTACGTGAACAAGCCGGTAACTTTGGCGTCGGCATATTCGCCGCCATTTCGTTATTGAGTATCGCCTTGAGCTTTGCGATAGGGAACATTGCCCCGCCGGGCGTTGCATTTTTTCGCGAAGTGCTCTCCGTTGGCTTTTCCGTCATCCTCCTAGTCGCCATCTGGTTTGCATTTGCATCGCCAAAGTTCGAAGCCGAAGTCGATGCCATTTTCAAGGCACGTTCTGTACAGCTCATCACAGAAGATGGCTGGTACCGCTACACGCCGGAACTCATCGAAGACCTCTCCAAAGCAGGCCGCACCGTCTTTATCGATGCCACCGCAGACTGGTGCCTCACTTGCAAAGCAAACGAAGCAGCCGTGCTTAACCGAGAAGATTTCAAACGCGCCATGGACAGCTTGAACGTTGCCCGCGTCAAAGCCGACTGGACTCGCGAAACGCCTGAAGTCACAGAACTGCTCCAAAGCATGGGAAAGTCCGGCGTTCCCGCCTATGCCATCTACCCCGCAGGTGACAAGAGCAAACAAATCGTGCTCCCGGAACTCCTTACGACAAGCGCCATCGTAGAAAAGATAGTTGGCAGTAGGTAGAAGTAAGTGGTTGGTGGTTAGTAAACAGTAGGTAGAAGTAAGTGGTTGGTGGTTAGTAAACAGTAGGAAGTAGGAAGTAGGAAGTGAACGTCTTTGCGACCCTCGTAGAGGGGAAGCAATCCAGCGATGTTCTAGTTGATATTGTCATTCTAGAGGGAGCATCACGACCAAACTTTTTTGGGCATGACCAAGACAAAGAGGTTGGGGCAAGCCCCATCCAATGAAGTCTTGAGACGAGAACGCAAAAAAGGTGGCTTTGGGCCACCTTTTTCGCTTTACTAGAAGGCGATGCCGTCCCCATTCGCGGATCATGACCACATAAGAGCGAAAGCTCTAAGAAGTCGCCTGATGGCGACCGAGCTAAGTTCTAAATACGCTTGCCTTCGCGCTTGTAGCGTTCGATGCATTCGGCGTAGAAATCGAATGTCTGCTTCGCAATCGTCTTCCAGCTGAACACGTCAATAGCGCGCTTGCGGCTGACTTCGCCCATCTTCTTCGCGAGTTCAGGATTTTCGAGAATCTTATTAAGCTTGTTCGCAAAATCCGTTTGGAAAGCCTTCGGGTCGGCCGGTTCAAAGTTCGTTGCAGACACTGCCTTGAGCGGCACGAGATAACCCGTTTCGCCATCGACGATGATTTCCGGAATGCCACCCACTGCAGAACCCACAACCGGTGTGCCGCAGCTCATGGCTTCGAGGTTGATGATGCCAAATGGTTCATAAAGCGACGGCGTTGCAAACACGGTCGCATGGCTATAAAGCACGCGAAGTTCCGTATGCGGCACAGCATCCTGAATCCAGACAACGCCATCACGCGTCGCCTGAACCTTTTCAATCAAGCTCTTGCATTCGTCGGCAAGTTCCTGCGTGTCCGGCGCACCTGCGCAGAGCACCACCTGGGCGTTCTTGTCGATCTGCGGAATTGCCTGGATGAGCTGGCTAATGCCTTTCTGGCGCGTAATACGACCCACGAACAGCACGAACGGACGATTCGGATCAACGCCCCACTTCTTCAAAATTTCTTCATCAAATGTGGGCTTGTAAAAGTCCGGATCGATACCATTGTAGATAACCTTCACGCGGTCTTCCGGTACACCATAAAGCTTCATCACATCGCGCTTCATGCCTTCGCTTACGGCAATCACACCATCGGCGGCTTCGTATGCAGTACGTTCAATCCAGCAGCTCATGTTATAGCCGCCGTCACCTAGCTGTTCCGCCTTCCACGGACGGTGCGGTTCAAGCGAGTGCGTCGTGAGAATGAGCGGGCACTGCAAAAGGCGACTTGCAACAACACCACCAAAATGGCTATACCAAGTATGGCAATGGATCACATCGATATCCTTCAGCGAAGACATCCACTGGAGATTGATATCCAAAGGCTTCAAGATTTTCTTGAAGCGTTCATCAGCCGGAGCGCATTCGAGTTTCTGGCTAAAACCAATCGCACGGATGTTGTCCGCATCATCATTCTGGGGGCCAAAGCAACGAGCTTCGATGTGGCAGAGCTTGGAAAGTTCCTGACTGAGAAACTTGACGTGAATACCTGCACCGCCATAGATTTCTGGCGGAAATTCATTAGTAAGGATTGCAGCGTTCATAATACAGCAAACAGTGTTTAGTGGGCAGTGGTTAGGTGGATGTCCGCAAACTGTTTTCACTGATAATATTAAAAATTTACACCCTGAAATTCAATAGTTTTACTGTAGCAAACCATTGAATTGTCTCCTTCGTCACTTTACAATTTTTTGCGTTTTTTCAATATCGTGTATAATTAAAAAATGTACAAAGGAGAAGCATAAAAAACGTCCCGACCATAAAGATCAGGACGTAGGTATTTGGAGTGTTTAATGAATTATATTAGAAGTTCTTGCAGGTTCCTTTCCAGTGCCCCTGTTCACCAACAATTTCGCCATTGATGTAGCGGCCGCTCGAACCGACAAAGTCATCCTTGCGGAAGTCTTCGCCGCCAAGGTGCCAGCGCATCCATGCAACCGTTGCAGCCATGCCGCCCCACGGACCGGAACCGTGACCCCAGCCACCTTCGCCGCCCTGCGGGCCACCCGTCATCTGGATGAGGCAAGCAGGAGCCTTGACGCCATTGTTGTTATAGTCAGCTTCAGCATTCGGGCGTTCCATGCCGGCTTCGCCGTACACGATACCGATAGTCTTGTCCGTCGGGACGCTCGCCATGGCCGTATGTCCGAGGTCACCGCTGTTGTTAAGCATAGCAGTAATCACGCGCTTGTCCTGAATGACCATCTGTTCAGATTCAAGACCACCCATCGAGTGACCGGAGCAACCGACCTTCGACATGTCGAGTTTCTGATAAAGCGGATCGTTCGGATCGTTATTCTTCTTTTCGAGCCAGTCGAGAGCAGGTTTGCCCTGAGAAGCGTTCCCCGGAGATTCGCGGAGCGCAATCACGACAAAGCCATGAGAAGCGAGACGATGGATCATTCCACCGTAAGCACCCGGTTCCGTGCCGCCACCCGGACCCCAAACGACAACAGCATGCTTCTTGTCGCTTGAAAGCTGCTCCGGATAAGCAAGGATTCCGCCGCCATCCCAGCCGGTACGTTCAATATACTTGACTTTCAACTGATCCTTGTTTTCGTCCGTACCTTCAGCAAGGAAAACGCCAGACGGCTTCGGAGCGTCGCTCGAAGAAGATTCAACCTTCTTTTCACTAGAAGAGGATTCTACTTTCTTTTCGCTGGAAGAACTTGCCGGCTTTACGGCTTCACTAGAGCTAGAAGCCGGAGCCTGGACATCCGCACTGGAAACCGGCGCGGTAGCAGAGCTTGAATTGGCGACATCGGCGGAAGATTCCGGATTCTGCGGCCCAACATCCGCGCTAGAACCAGGAGCAGCCGCACCAGAGCCAGATTCAGCGGTAGCACTGGACCCCAGCTGAACTTCACCATTTCCCTGCTGTTGTTCGACAGAACTGGACGATTCCCCACCCTGCTGGATTTCGCCTGCAGAACTAGACGAAAATGCGACAGCAAAATCAGAAGCAGCAGATGTGACAGCATCATCACCGCAATTCATGAAGACCAGTGAACTGGCCAACACCATTGTCTTTAAGAGTTTAGATTTCATTTTGTTCTCCTATTTTACCATAACCTGATCATAAATTACCCTAATTTTCCATAGAATTCTTTTACTATAAATAAAGTAACATGGATAAAAAATCCAAGTAACAAACAAATTAATTTATATTAAATACTCAAATTTCTGGTTACAAGAACACAAAGAAAACGCCTCGATCAATTTGATCGAGACGCTTGGTTGTTGGAGTGTGGAAATATTAAAAAATCTTACACTTGATCTTCACTCTTAATAAAATAGACCGAAAAAGGTTTCATGACAAGAACTGAAAATCACGTTTCATGGATAAAAAATCCAAAAACAAAGAACGTCCCGATTTTTCAATCGAGACGCCTAGTTGTTGGAGTGTAAGTTGAAGTGTAAAAAACTATGACTGAATTAGAAGTTCTTGCACTGGGTTTTCCACTTGCCCTGTTTACCGATGATGCTGCCATCGATATACTTGCCACTGCTGCCGACGAAATCGGCCTTGCGTTCCGTTTCGCCGCCAAGGTGCCAGCGCATCCATGCAACTGTTGCAGCCATGCCATCCCAAGAGCCGGAACCGTGACCGTAACCGCCTTCAGAGTTACGCGGACCACCCGTCATTTCGATGAGGCAAGCCGGAGCCTTCACGCCAGCGTTGTTATAGTCGTTCTTGGCATTGTCCTTTTCCATACCGACTTCACCGAAGAGGATTGCAATCGTCCTGTCCGTTGCGACCTTGTTGGCACCGGCGCCATTCCAGTCACCACTGTTGTTGAGGAATGCCGTAAGAACGCGCTTGTCCTTGATAACAGCCTGTTCCGATTCGAGACCGCCCATGGAGTGGCCGGAGCAACCGACAACATTCATGTCGAGCTTGTCATAAAGCGGGCTATTGGTATCTTTGTTCTGCTTGTCGAGCCAATCCAAAGCCTTGATAGCCTGGGATGCATCACCCGGAGATTCCTTGAGTGCAATCACCACAAAGCCGTGAGATGCCAAGCGACGGATCATGCCTTCGTAAGCGCCCGGTTCGGTACCGCCACCTGGGCCCCAAACGACAACGCCATGCTTTTGCGTCGAAGAAAGCTGTTTTGGATACGAGAGGATTCCACCGCCATCCCAGCCAGTGCGAGTCTTGTATTCCACTTGCATCTGGTCTTTTTCTTCTTCCTTGCCGCTAGCAAGGAAAATGCCCTTCGGCGCTTCGCTTGAGCTGGATTCCACCTTCTTTTCGGAGCTGGAGCTTTCCACCTTCGCAGAGCTAGATGCAGGCACCTTCTCGGAGCTAGAACTTACGACAGGCGCCTTATCAGAGCTAGAAGCCGGATTTTGCACATCGGCGCTGGAAGTTGCACTCAGGGCGTCGGCACTAGAAGCAGGCACGGCATCACTGCTAGATGTCGGAAGCGGATTCGTGCCCGAGCCACAAGCATCAGGTAAACTAGAAGCTACGCAAGGATCATCCCAAGGATCAGCGACAGAGCTGCTGGATTCGTTTCCGGCAGAAGCACCTCCCGGCTGGTCCTGAGCCATTGAGCTAGAAGAGCCTTCATCGCCCGGCTGAATTTCGCCAACAGAGCTAGACGATAATCCCCCAGCGTAATTGTCAATTGCAGATGTGACGGAATCATCGCCACAATTCATGAAGACTAGCGCACTAGCCAACACCATTGTCTTTAAGATTTTTGATTTCATCTTTGTACTCCTCATTTTTTCAAAAACCTTACAACCCATCCATAAGCCCTTGAGGGGGCTAATTTTCAAACTAAATCAAAATGGAAAAAGTAAATCCTTATGTAAACTTCCTTTTATTGACAAAAAATCCATAACGACCTTAAAAACAAGAAAAGCCGGAACAAAAGTTTCCGGCAAAAAGACTTAAACAGAGTTTTTCAAAAAAAAACGCCCCGGCCGTGCACCGGGACAGTCTTCAAAATAGCAATATAGGGCTATTATCTAGGCGCGTAAATGCGCGACATAAATTCGGCGCGTGTTTTTTCGTCCGTCTTGAAGCGTCCCAAAAGCTGCGTCGTAACCATCATGGCACCAGGCTTTTTCACACCGCGCATCGTCATGCACATGTGGGAGGCTTCCAAAACGACCGCAACACCCTTCGGCTGCAAGACCCTCTGGATGAGTTCCGCAATCTGGCGCGTCATGCGTTCCTGAATCTGAGGCATGCGGGCATAATATTCCACCACACGCGGGATTTTCGAGAGGCCGACCACGCAATCACCTGGGATGTAAGCCACGTGGGCTTTGCCTGTGAACGGCAAAAAATGGTGTTCGCACATGCTCGCAAACTGGATATCCGGCACAATGATCATTTCATCGTACTTTTCATGGAAGCGGGTCTTGAGGATGTCCTCGGCCTTCATTTCACCTGTAAGGCTCGTCATGAGTTCAGCGTACATCTTAGCAACACGCTTCGGCGTATCGATAAGGCCTTCACGGTTCGGGTCTTCGCCCATGCCTTCCAGAATCATCCGGAAGCCGTCTTCCATTTTCTTAAAATCCATCATGGGACAAAAGATAGCAAAAATCAGCGAATCGTAACAGCCCTAGTCTCGCTTCCGTAACGGATGAAGAATCGACCCGATTTCGGCATTTCCACAACCATCGAAGATTCCGTTGTCAAACGGTGCAAAACGCGCCCTTGCACGTCCATCACAAAAAGCGGGCGACCCGCGACAAGTCCTGACAGCGAAACACGATTCCCATTTACGGACACCCGCAAACCGCTTTTCGTCACCTCCACCAAACGCATAAGCCTCTCAACGGTCACATTTCGGTTAGCATAAGCCATATTGTATAAGCCGTCATACGAATCCTTCACGACAACATCCTGAACAACTGCATAGTATCCTAATCGGCAGACAACCCCGGCACATTGATTCAATCCAGAACAGAAATTGCTCCACAGCAATCCCGAGATGGAATGCCCGTTCCCGTAAATATTCCCGTGAAAAGAATCGCCTCTCAACCGCGAAGCAATAGGATACCAAAAGAGATAATCTTCCCTCGTCGCGTCCGGCACCGTATCCTTGAGCAAATGTTCGTTGACAACGATATCATTTTCAAGCGAGGCACACACTTCTGATCTGCCAGCAATACTATCGGCTTCGTTCACATAGTCAGAGAACCAATACAATTCTTCTTTATTCGTAATTTTATAGCAACTGTCATCGTTCATCGCAGGTTCTTTGGACATCGGCATCCATCCCGCATACGCATCGACATCCCCGATTTGCCCAATCGAATCTATCGGCATTCCACCAAACGGCCTCGGGAGCCATTCATAAAAGCGGAGCCCTTCGCGCGTCGGCACTTTCAATTTTACTGGCAAATCTTCAATCGTAAATGTTCCCGGATTGTCCGGATGGTTGGTACCGCCATTCATGTGGTATGTAATTTTATAGACAATCGGTTTCCACTTGGCATAAACAGTGACATCTTCCGTATTGCCCGTAGGAATCTCCGTAATTTTATTCGCAAACTGGGCATCCGTGAACCAGCCTTCAAAATCATATCCTTCGCGAGAGGCCGTTTCCAAAACAAACTTTCCGAACTCAGCCGACCAAGTCGTTACAACAGAATCCGATAAGGAACCCAAATAGCGTTTTCCCTTCAAATCAATATCACTCCCAGCGGCATTAAGCACACGCGTCACCAAAAAGCTCCCTTTCCATTTGGCGTAAAGCGTCCATTCCCCATAATTATCCGTATTTATGACTTCGACTTTCTGGGTGAACAAGCTGTCCAAAAACCACCCTTCAAAAACATCGTTTTCCTTTTGCGGTTCCTGCAAGACAATCGCTGCACCGCCTATTTCAAAAGATGACGGATTTTTGTCGCTGTTCACGCCGCCATTCAAGACATAACGAATACTCGATTTGCCCACCTTAAGAACAGGGTAAGCGTCCTTTCCGATTTCCTGAGCCCAACTACCGCCATTTACGCCCTTGGAAAGGCGACCGAATACAGTACCATCCGCAAACTCCGCCTGCGTAACACGAAAATCATAGGGGACATACAAACTGTCCGTTTCCACGCAATAACCATTTTCAACTTTAGCATAACTGTCAAAGACTTTAACATCCTCGTCAAAAGGAGTACTGATTCTGTCATAACGGTAATAAGAAATACAATTCCGAGCAGGCCCATCCAACGTTCCCGCAAAATAGACATTCCTCACAAGAGCTTTATTCAAGTCTCCGGCAATTCCGCCAACATAGTCTCCGCTCTCAATATGTCCAAGGCTATAAGCGTTTTCTACCACGACCAAATTTGAATAATCATCAAACGAGAAATTTCTTTTTATAGAGTCTGCCAAAGCAGCGCTCTGTATTCCTTCTCTCAAATTAACGCGCCCCACAATGCCACCACCATACTCATTTCCATAGACAGTCGCATTGGAGTAAACATTCATCAATTTCGCCGGACTATAAGCTATCCCTACAATCCCCCCTGCAAAAGTCGAAGAGAAATAGGAATCGACTATCCCTAAGTTACTCACAACGCTGGTCTTTTTTCCAGCATAATTTTTCGATCCCCCAACTACAGTAAACAAGCCATTTTCGGCTCTCAATCCTGAAATTTTATAGCCGTTTCCCTCGAATGTTCCAGAAAAGCCAAACAAAGGCCACCAAACAAGGCTATCCGAAGCAACGTTCCCGTCTTTATCCAGAAGGTTCCTGTTGACCACAATATCGTTCTGGAGAGAGATACACCCGTCAAAAAAATAATCGACCCACACAATGTAATGGGAATCAAACAAATTAGAAAGATCCTCTAGCAAATTAGCATGGTCCTCTAGCTGAAAATTCTTGGATACAGAAAGAATACCATACAGTTCCTCGGCATTGTGAATCAGATAGCAACCGCGTTCATCTTGTGACGGCGTTTTCGGAACAGGCTCCCACATCGCAAAAAGCGTAAAATTTCCATAATTGCCGCCCAACCAATCTTTTTGCATGACTGATATATTCATGTATTTAAATGTTTCATCGCACTTTCTCGTGCTGTTCATAACGACACTTTTAACTACAGCGTCGCATTTTTCAAAATACCAGCCCTTAAAAACATGCCCTTCACGCGTCGGCTCATAGAATGTCAATTTACTCAGATTGTCCTCGTAGCTCGTCGGGTTGTCCGGATGGTTTACGCCACCATTCAAATTATAAGAGATGGTATAAGCATCAGCCGAAACAAAAGCCGTCAAAACAAAAACGGCTAAACAACATATTTTTCTAAAAAAGCGAGCCACGGGATCCACCTCCTTACGCATCATTTTAATCTATATAAAGTTTTTTTATTGTTAAATACAGATTGAAACTTTGCGTTGTATCCGATGTAAACATCACATCGTTCGTCAAAGGTCGTGTCCATTTTTTTACGTAAAAAAACGGCCCAAAGGACCGTTTCGATTTTCGTAACCCCTAACTTACACCCACTCGACTTCGTTACCTGTGCGGGGAGTTTCAGCGCGGTTCGGGAGTCCCGATTCCGTATCGGCATAGCCAATCGCGACGGAAGCATACACGCGTTCATCTTCCTTAAGGCCGAGGCTGCGCAAGTATTCCAAAAGAGTCGGGTCTTCGTTCAGCCACTTGAGCTGATTGATATAGCAACTGCCGAGGTCAAGTTCATTTGCGGCAAGCATCATGTTTTCGACAGCGCAGGCGACATCGGCCATGTTGTTGCCATAGTCTTTCTTGTTCGCGACGACAATCAAAACAGGAGCGGTATAGCAGAACGAGTAATTGCCCTTGCGGGAAAGTGTAATGGAATTCTTGAGGCTCTTGTAAAGGTCTTCACGAAGTTCCATCGCCGCAAATGCGGACTGCACAAGTTCCTTTAATTTTGCGATGGCCGCCGCATCAGAAATCACGAAAAAATGATTCGTCTGGCAATTTCCACCGGTCGGTCCGAAACGGCCTGCTTCAACGATAGCTTCGAGCTTTTCGCGTTCCACAATTTTCTGCTGAAACTTGCGAGTGCTGCGACGGGTCTTGATGGCTTCAAGTGTATGCATAACAGATCCTTCAAGATACTCTACTTATCTAGCGGGAGCATCAAAATTCTAGACTTGCGTTTATTGTTGTAATGATCGCGCTTTGAAGGCGGCAATTCGTCAACCGTCCCATCGACAAATCCAAGCTGGTAGAACCAATCGAGCGCCTGCGTCGTGAGCAAGAACAAAGTCTTATAGCCCCTCATACGGCCAAGCGAAATCAAGTGGCGTACAATAGCTTCTCCAATGCCCGACTTGCGGTAGTTCGCGCCAACAGCAATACCTGCAACTTCGGCCATACCATTTTCAAACTTATGAAGAGCTCCGCAGCCGTGAATGCTATTGTCAATGCTATAGACAACATAATCATCCAGCTTTTCGGAAATGGAATCCTGCGTGCGCGGGACCAGATAGCCCTTTGCAATGTAGTCCTGCATAATGCGCAAAATATCCGGAATGTCTTCGATAGTCGCCGGGCGGATACTGGAATACTGGTTTGCATACACCATTGTTCCGTCACCGCGGGCCGAGAATACTTCTTGCAACACGCTGCCCTGGAATTCGCCGCTCAGCAAATGCACACGGTTTGCCCCAGCTTCGCATGCATGGATTGCATTCATCAAATAATCCATCTGCGCAAAGTCAAGCACATCGGAATTGAGTTCCAGAAGTTCCTTCGCCTGGTCGATATCCATAGCCGAAATAAGCCCGTTATCGGTCGGCTCTAGATGCTTTGTGTTCTTGCCGGTCACAAGACCATCAAGCTTAATGCCGCTTTCACTTCCGATAAAGAACAGCTTCCCGACTTTAAGGTACTTGCAGAGTTCCGTTGCAAGTTCCGTACTCGAAATATTGTAGGCGCGCCCAATCTTGTTCCAGCCGATTGGCGGAATAATCGGCACAAACTTCTCGTTCATCAACTGTTCGAGCAAATCACGCTGGATACGTTCGATGCGACCGGTACGCATAAAATCGACACCGTTGATCACGCCCATGCTGCGCGCCAGAATCCAGTTGCCCTGAATACCGCTAAGGCCACTTGCCGTAAGGTGACTCATGATGCGCTGGGCAACGCCCAAGGACGCCTGTTCCACGAGAGGCAAAGCCTCCTCGCTCGTCAAGCGAACACCGTTGCAAAAATCTGTTTCGAGATCCCAAGCCTTGAGTTGTGCGTCAATGCTATTTCGCGTACCCGGCACGATGATAATGCGAATACCCGCCTTGTGCAAAAGAGCGATATCGCGCATTAGCACGGGGAACATCGGATGGTCCATCAGGCTATCGTCAATCTTCAAGACGAAAAGCTGGCCCTTGAACCTGTCCATGTAGCCAAACACTTCCCGGATGAATCCGGCCACTTCGAAGTGCTGAGAATAAAAATCAGACGCTGCGTTACTCATGCTCTAAAAAGTAGCAACAGAAAAAGCGAAGGACAGAACATCCTTCGCAATTTAAACAAAAATATGGCATTTTTTGTGCGGGTTTCCGCACACGCACAAAACTACTTGGACGGGAAAACCTGTAACAATTCCACCTCGAATACCAAGAGCGAATTAGGCGGAATGGACGGCGGAGCGCCAGCTTCGCCATAAGCAAGATGACTTGGAATCCAAGCCCGCACCTTTTCACCGACCTTCATATCCAGGAGCAAGTCCTGCCAACCTTCGATAACTGCAGAAACAGCAAATTCCATCGGTGCACCGCGCTTGACGCTATTGTCAAATTCCGTGCCGTTGAGGAGCGTACCTACGTAATGGACTTGGACCTTATCGTTTATTTTCGGCTTAACACCAGTGCCTTCCTTGAGCATGAGGTATTGCACGCCTTTCCTCGTGACCCAAATTCTCGGATCCTGGATATTCTTCGCAAGGAAAGCCGCCTGATCGGTAAGGGCTTTACGTGCCGATGCAGCCTCATCAATTTCCTTTTGCACCTGCATCTGGTTGAGCAAGTCCTGAAGGGCCGCTTCGGACTCCGTTTCCGTCATGAGAACTTCACGACTGGAATCGATAACATCGTGCATGGCATTCAAAAGAACGTCAAGCTTGACAGGCACATTGATATTAGCAACGGCCCTGCCAAAGTCAACACCCAGCGCATAGCTGTAGCGGTCCACCGGATTGTCCAGAAATACCTTCTGTTCTTCAGCCGGCTTAGGTTCCGGAACGGGCGTCAAGTCGGGAACTTTGGGGGCATCTTTCGCTACCACGGGTGCAGGAGTAACCACTGGACTTACAACGGGAGCCTGTTTACTGCTTCCACATGCCACAAGGATGCCACCTACAAAAAACACGGGCAAACAATGAAAAATTTTCATAAAATCAAATCCAATCCTGTTTTTTGGTCCCTTAAAAATACTTTTTTTGGTTCAAAAAACGAAAAAAAATATGAATAACACTTGTAATTTAGCACAATTGTAAAGAAAAACACACATTACCCCTTTAAAATTGCTTACTTTTTTGCTATCTTTGCACACAAAGGGAATATTACAATGAATAATAGCTTTAAGTGTTATATTGATTCTGCGACAGCCCAGAAAAGGTTGTTCGACGAATCTATTGATAACGTTAAAGATTCCTTAGTGAAAGCCGTAGCGGAATCATCACGGTCCAAAGGCAATGAGGCCCCGTTGTTGAATATCAACAGGGTCCAGCCAACTTATTCGACCACGGGTTGGCTCAAAGGCGCCCTCTCTTACCCCTGGGCAATCGTAACCGTCGTCATTCCCTCAATTCTCCAAGACATCTTCTAGTTTTCATTCCCTATTTTTGGAACGCCCGCTACCAGCGGGCTTTGCTTTTTTTAGAGAAAAATCCCTTTAGCGATAAGCCCAAATTTTTTAAATTTTGGAAAAACGGAGATTTTATGGCAGCACTCATTCTAGACGGCAAGGCACTTGCCAAGACCACTGAAGAAGAACTCAGCGCCCGCGTGGCGGCCCTCAAGGAAAAAACCGGCAAGACCCCGATTCTTGCAACGATTCTCGTGGGCGACGATCCGGCTAGCGCCACTTACGTCAAGATGAAGGGCAACGCCTGCGCCCGCGTCGGCATGGAAAGCATCCGCGTGGTGATGGACAAGAACACCACGACCGAAGAACTCTTGGGCAAGATTCAGGAACTCAACGAAAACCCGAACGTGCACGGCATTCTCTTGCAGCACCCGGTTCCGCGCCACATCGATGAACGTGCCGCATTCGAAGCTATCGATGCTCGCAAGGACGTGGACGGCGTGACCTGCCTCGGCTTTGGCCGCATGTCCATGGGTGAAAAAGCTTACGGCTGCGCAACACCGGCCGGCATCATGCGTCTCCTCAAGGCTTACAACATTCCGCTTTCTGGCAAGCACGCTGTGGTCGTTGGCCGTAGCGCCATCCTCGGAAAGCCGATGGCCATGATGCTCTTGAACGCGAACTGCACCGTAACCATTTGCCACAGCAAGACCGAAAACCTCCCGGAATTCGTGAAGCAGGCAGACATCCTCGTGGGTGCAGTCGGCAAGCCGGAATTCATCAAGAAGTCCTGGATCAAGCCGGGTGCAGTCGTCGTAGACGCTGGTTACCATCCGGGTGGCGTTGGCGATATCGAGAAGGGTCTCGAAGATGTCGCATCCGCATACACTCCGGTTCCGGGCGGCGTCGGACCGATGACCATCAACACTCTCATCTACCAGAGCGTGGAATCCGGCGAATCGTTGATCAAGTAACCTAGTGGTTAGTAAACAGTGGTTGGTGGTTAGTGATTAAGGTTTTCCATCGCGCAAGCGTCATCCTGAACGCCAATGAAAGACCCAGTGTTTTAAACGACTGGATTCTTCGCCATAAATGGCTCAGAATGACGCAATGCAGAACCATTGCAAGAAGCGCCCTCGTGGCGCTTTTCGCTTTATGCACTTTGTGGCCCGCACAAGCTTTTGCAGCCTCCGAACTCCAAAAGCAGATGGTGCGCGACATGAAGAAATGCGGCAGCACCACCGAAGAAATCAGTTGCGTTGTCGAAGGCAAGGACGGCTGGCTCTTTTTGCAAGAAAGCTTAGTGAACGCCAACAAGCGTTGGAACGACAACACGCCACAGATCATCGCGTTCAAGGACTCACTCGAAGCACGCGGAATCAAGCTCATCGTCGTTCCCGTTCCAGATAAACTCTTAGTCGTGCCCGAGCAATATTCCGACAAAGCAAAAAAAGGCATCAACCTTCCACAATACAAGAAGTGGATCCAAAAGCTTCGCAAGCATAACGTCACCGTCATCGACGCACTCGACAAGATTAAAGAACTTCACAAGAATCTGGGCACAGAAACACCCATGTTCGAACCGTATGAAAGCCACTGCACAGGCCCCGCAAGGCTCGTACTCGCCAACATGGCAGCCGATTCCATCGCGCCACTCCTCTACGGCATGAACCGCAAGCGCTACCCGCTACGCGATACCATTGTCGATGGCACCGGGAATCTCTACGACTTGCTCCATGGCGAAGAAATTGAATACAAAATAAAAGAGCAAAAAGTTTTGGGCACCGACGGCTACAAATACCGCGGCTCCAAAAAAGCACCGATCATCGTCATCGGCGACAGCAATGTAGGCCAAGGCAAATCCTACGGCGCACAAATCGGCGCATACATCGCAGCTGCGACAAGCGTCGAGACTTTCACTATCAGCAAAGTCGGCGGCGGCAATATCGGTCCGCAAATGTTCAAAGGCAAGTCCAGTTTTTTGGAAGGCAAAAAAGCAGTCGTCTGGGTATTCGACGGCCGCGAACTCTACGGGCATTTCAAGGACCCGGAATTTTAAAGTTTCTCTAAAAATTCCTTGGCATCACAGGACTCGACGAGGTCTTCGCCTAAAAGTTTTTGCAAGCGCAGCAAGTCATGGCGATCGACGCTATCGAGCACAACCGCCTTTTTAAAACGGTCGCGGTGGCGCAACAGGAATTCCAAATTGTTGATATCGGACTTCGGGAATCCATAACCGATAAAGTAAATCTCTTCGGCATTTTTTAAGTAGTAATCGGCCTTGGACCAAAGCAAATTGAAAAGACTTCCACGCAAGAAAGATTCCTTTGCATGGGCCATCGGAATGAAGATGGGAGTGTCTTCGCAGTAGATGGGGAAACTGCGGTCTTGCGGTTCAACTTCGCAAACATTTTTCAAATCAAGTTCGTCACTGGCGCCCTTGACCGGGAACCAATTAAGCGAACCATGCAATTTTATGAGATCAACCGTGCGCGTTTTCATGCCGCGTTTTGCCGAGCGGTCGGCAGGGTCAATTTTCACGCCGTAATCCACAGAAACTTGTTCGCTAAGTTCCTTATCCTTGGCAATCGCCGTTTCAATCAGCGTGTCGTAATTGAACGAGAGCAAAAGCGTTTCGCGAGAACCCGATGTTGAATCGTTTTCGCACGAGACCAAAAACTTTTTGAGAATCGCAGCCGCTGATTCATCAAGTGCATTGTCGTTACGGATAACACTTGCAATAAAACGCAAAAGTTCGAATCGCAGCGATGCATGGTAGAGCCGTTCACGTTCGCTCGGGAAAATCTGCGCCGAGAGAATTGATGTCGCTAAAGGTTCAATGCCCAAATACTCGTCATCGCCATTGCAGAGTGTCAAAAAGCGCTTGCAGTAATCGCGAAAATGCGGAAAATCATCGGGAATGCCGAAAGGGATAAGCTCATTCAAGTCGCGGAGCGTAGGCATCTGCGGCGAGAAGGACTTGCTGAAACCAGAACCAAGTACAAAAATACGGCGATAACAATTCGACTGCATCATACCGTTAATGTATAAAAATAGACGAAAGAACGCTTCGCTCTTAGACTAGAGACTATATTAATTCGGAATTATGATTTCGGAATTCGGAGTTAAAATAATCGCGACAAAGCCGCCAAATTAAACAATTCCTACTTCCCAATTCTGAATTCCAAATTAAAAATGCAGCCAGCCTGTTTCCATGGCAGTGATAGGCGTGACTTTCACATCGCCTTTTTCAGGAAGTTCAAAAGCAAGACCCGTCAAGAAGTTCATCCAGCATTTCGGTTCAAACTTAAGTCCGCAAAAATGCGAAAGGCATGGTACAATCCAAGCATCATGCGTCACGAAAATATTGAATCGCGATTGCGCCTTTTCAAACATCATCTCGCGCATCTGTTCCGCGCGTTCATGAAGCGGATAAAACGCATCATGAACACCCGATTCAAGCCACTTGCAAATTCCCTCGTAAAAGCCTTCACGTAAAGTTTGCTCATAAGCGGGCACATCACGAACAAAGAAATCGCCTAAAGCATTAAGCGGAACGACATTCACCGAGGCGCCCGCGCCATCCATGTAACCCGCAAGTTTTCGACCTTCTGCAATGCACTGGGCCGTTTCCATGCAACGCCCAACCGGACTCGAAAAATACACAGCATCGCCAAATGCCGGGATAAAACGCCCTAGCGAAACCGCCTGACGGCGCCCACGTTCCGTAAGCCCTACATGCGCCCCAAAGTCCTTATCCTGCGGCGTAATATGATTACGTTCCGCATGGCGCAAGAGCAGATAAATTTTAGAGTTCCAGTCAACCTGGGCAAAAAAGTCTGAAAGTTGTACGAAGTCGTTGGTCATTGGATATTAGTTGGCAGAATTTAGGGACGTCATCCTGAAGCCTGTAGGGCTGATATAGAATTGTTGGTAATTTATTACCCTACAATTCTTAGGTTCGAAGGAGCAGGATCCAGTGAAATTTTAGTTGGCAGAACTTAGAGCATAGTTATTAGTCAATAGTTATATATGGCGACCCCGGCACGGAGGCCGGGGAGACACATGGCGGGATGGACAATTAGGAACCAACTGCAGCGGAAATCGGAATCCACAGAGCATGTCCAAGTGCAAAACTCAAAATGCCGAGCAAAAATCCGCAGACGATATCCGAGAACCAGTGCACGCCAAAGTACACGCGCAAAAGTCCCCACGTGAGCGGCAACAGCATCATAATCCATCCATACTGCGGCACGCAATAAAACACAGTGCTTGCCACCGCCAAATTGTTCATCGTATGGCCCGACGGGAAACTGTACTTGTCCAGCGGCGGGACCTCGGCCTTAATCAGAGGATTCGCGGCAAACGGACGCGGACGCTTGGTGCTGAGCTTCACGCCCTCATAAATCAAAAGGCTCATCGCAAGCGAAACAAGTGCCTGCCAAAGAATCGGCAAAAAACTTTCCCAACCGATTTTCCAAACCAAAAACGCAATGAACAAAGCCCAAATGTAGCCATCGCCGAGGCGCACATAAAAACGCAGCCAGCCATTCACCTTGCGCGAAAAATGGCGATTGGTCCAGTAAACCGAAACGCGGTTATCAAAATCTTTAATTTTATTAAGCATCAACGTGAATTTAGAATTTTCCGCTCACCACACTGCGCCAAAATTCCTATTATTTAAAAAAACAGGTATTAGGTTTTAGGTATTAGGTTTTAGGGTTATATAGAAGCACAAAATCCATCAGCAAATGCAATTCTGAAATATTATGGATCCCCTACGCTTCGCTTCGAGGATGACGGCTTCAAAACGGCATCAAAACAAATCTGAAGCAATCCTTCCTACTTCCTACTGTCTACTGCCTACTAAACACTAACCACTAACCACTGATAAAATCATGCGCGTACTCGTTTTAAATTGCGGCTCGTCCTCGGTGAAGTTCGCCGTCATCGACACCAAGACCAAAGAATCCATCGCAAGCGGCCTCGTCGAAAACATCGGCGTGAACGGCCACACCAAAGCTAAGGGTCCCGAAGGTAAGATTGATTTCAACTTCGACTGCCCCACGCATGCCGAAGCCGTCGATCAGGTCAAGAAGTTCCTCGACGCCCAGAAGCTCACCGACACCATCGAAGCCATCGGCCATCGCGTCGTGCATGGCGGCAAGTACATCAAGAGCGAAAAGGTTTCTCAGCAGGTCATCGACTACATCCGTAGCATCACGCTCTTTGCCCCGCTCCATGAACCGGCACACGCTACCGGCATGGAATGCGCCACCAAGTTCTTCCCGGGTCTCCCGCAGGTTGCCGTGTTCGATACGGCTTTCCACCAGACCATGCCGCAGAAGGCTTACCTCTACGGTATCCCGTACAAGTTCTATGAAAAGGACGGCATCCGCCGTTATGGCGCACACGGCACAAGCCACCGCTTCGTGACTGCCGAAGCTTGCAAGGTGCTCGGCACCAAGCCCGAAGAAACCTGCCTTATCACGGCACACCTCGGCAACGGCTCCAGCTGCTCCGCTATTTTGAACGGCCAGTGCGTTGATACCACGATGGGTTTCACTCCGCTCGAAGGTCTTATCATGGGCACCCGTTCCGGTAGCCTCGACCCGGCCATCCTCTTCTACATTGCAAAGAAGTACGGCGAAGAATACGGCACCATCGACAAGCTCGACCACCTCGTGAACAAGGAATCCGGCTTGCTCGGTCTCTCTGGTCTTTCTAACGACATGCGTACGCTTACGCAGGCTGCAAGCGAAGGCAACAAGCAGGCTCAAATCGCCCTCGACGTCTTCTGCTACCGCCTCACCCGCGAAATCGGCGGCATCGCCATGGCTCTCCCACGCATTGACGCCATCGTCTTCACGGGCGGCATTGGCGAAAACAGCTTCTACGTTCGCAAGCAGGCTTTGGACAACTTAAAGCTTCTCGGCTACCAGGTTGATGAAGAACGCAACCTCAAGAGCGGCAAGGAATCCAACCACCTCATCACGAAGGATGGCACGCCGAAGGCAATCGTCGTTGCAACAAACGAAGAATTGCTCATCGCACTCGACACAGAAGCACTTGTTAAGTAGTTAGGAATTAGGAGTTCGGAATTCGGAATGGATTCCAAACATGAAACTCTTAATTTAAAATTGCTATAAAGAAAGGCTCCGCATCGCGGAGCCTCTTCTTTTATATAATAAAGTTGCCCCCGGAACAACCGGGGGACAAATGTAAAAGGAATATGGCGATGCCGGAACGGAGTCCGGCATGACACGTGTAACGGCAGGAGAGCTATACAGTCTACTTCCTACCGTCTACTGTCTACTATTTAATCGTCCATGTCTGGTTGTTCACGCGGAGGACCTTGCGACCCTGCACCTGAGCAGATGCGGCGCGAACGTCAGCCGGGTTCACCGGGAGCTTGGCGCTCCAGACCTTGCGACCCTGCATATCCGTGATAGATACGCTTCCACGCTTTGACATCACGGCATTCTGCCAAGACTGCTTCAGCTGAGCAAACCGCGGCAGCAATCCAACAGGCTTTTCACCGACGACAATGTACAGTGGGATAGTCACATTCTGCTTGTCCGGATCGCTTACCTTTACGCCAATCGAGAACTTCTGATCTTCCTTATACTTGACGCCATCCTTCGATTGCACCGTAAGCACGGAACCCTTGATTGATATCGTCAAGTACTTCGTCAAAGCACTCGTTTCATTCGGAATAAACGTGAGTTCATCGCCATCGACATCCATCACAAGCGTATCAAGATCCCACTTGACCTTCCATTCTTTATCCTTGGAAACATAGACGGTATCAGAATGGAGAAGCACAGGCTTGTCGTTTACCGGAGTTATCGTCACACAGAATTCAAAGCTCTTGGAGCCAGACTTCTTGTCCGTTGCAGTCACGACCACATAAGCCTTGCCCGTAGAATCAGGAGCCGAATTGATTTCAAGAATTCCATTCTCCGTAATCTGGACTTTAAGCTTACCATCCTTGCTCTTTGCAGAGTAGGTCAGCGGGTCACCTTCCGGATCCTTGAACCAAGAAGCGATAACAGAACTCGTGTACTTCAAAGTTCTCGAAGTCGGGAAATCTTCGGTCACGGTCGTATCAAGCGAGCCAGCCTTAACAACTACGGTCGGGAGCAAGTTGCGCTTTTCGACAACGATTGTCACAATGGCAGCCTTGGACTTCGTGCCATTGACAACGGCATAGTAACCAAAGTAATCAACACCTTCATAGCCTTCACTCGGCACATACTTGAAGCTACCATCCTTATTGAGGGTAAGCGTTCCGTGAGTAGGCTGCTGGGCGATTGTTGCTTCCATACCCGTCGTTATACCTTCAGGATACTTATCGTTAGCAAGAACACCCTTCTTGGCATCCACAGAAAGCGCACTGTCGTTGAACGTCGTGTATTCATCCTTAACAACCTGAGCGACATCCTTCGGAGAAATAAGCTTCACATAGAGAGTGACGCCAACAGAATCCTTTCCATCAGATGCATAGAAGAAGATATTGGCAAGGCCACTTGCGCTTGCAACCGGCTTCAAAGAAATGAAGTAACTGCTTGCATTCACGCTATCGACATTAGCAATAATCTTTGTACCAACGGCCTTATAGGTAAACTTCTGCGTGCCTTCGGTAACATCGCGATCGGTAAAGACCAAGGACTTTGTCGGGATCTTAATCTGCTTCACTGTATCTTCATCGAAGTCCATATCAAGAATCAAAGTATCCTTAAGGAACGCGCTATCGGCAACCGTAACTACCGGTTTAGCATTGACCGGCAACACATGGATAACCACGGTAGCCTTATTACTGATCATCGTATGGTTTGCAGTTTCCACAAGCACGTAAGTAAGCGTATCGTTACCACGGAAGTCCTTTTCCGGAGTATAGACAAACGAGCCCAACTGAGAGAATTCCGACAGCACGCCATGCTTGGTAGAATCAACCGGCACAACAAGGAAGTCATCTCCATCCGGATCAGAGCCAATTATGGCAAGTCCACGGACAATAGGAACGACCAGGCTTTCGCCTTCAGTTACCTCGAATTCAGTATTCGCAGCGACAGGTGGAGAATTAGAATCCTTGATGGTCACGACAAACGAAACCGTAACCAGCGGTGACTTTGCATCAGTGGCGTGTACAGCCACGATAAAGCTCGTATCCTTCTTGACGCCCGAAGGGACAAGTTTTAAAGTATCGCTCAAGGTAGCCTTATCGATTTCGGTCAAGACCTTCATCAAATTGGCAGACATTTCCACAGCAAAGGTAAGCTTGTCGTTGTCTTCATCGGCAAACAACTTCGCCAAAGGAATCTTCAATGTATCCGCTTCGAGCATAGTATCCAGAGCGACGGATTCGACATTGTACGGAGCAAGCACCGTTGTGGGGTGATTTTCTGCAGGAGGATCGTCCGGGCATTCCGGGTCACCCGGGCAAGTCGGGCCAACCGGTCCTTCGCCTTCATCGGTAATCTTGACATTAATCTGAGTCTTCACGGATTCCGTTCCACTCAAGGCCAAGATCGTAAGCGTCAAGGACGTATCCTTGTCAAGATTTCTCGAGACATAAACGAGAGTATCCTTCAGAGTCGGAGTCCCAGCAGGCTTGACCATCGTCAAGATGTTGGTAGCCGTCAAAGAAGTAGCAATCGTCACTTCCGCGCCATCATCGGCAGCAAAAACATCTGCAAGAGGAATCTTCAGGGAATCGGTTTCCTTGATGGTCTTGGTCTGAGTCTTGTCATAAGGTTCAAGAATCTGGAGGCCCGGTTTTGTAACAGACGATTCGCATTCACCAAGAGAAACGGCGGCAAACGTAATAACGTTCTTGTTTCTCTCGGTATCGCTGGATTCAAGATTCTTGGCAATGCCTTCCTTGTAGTTCACCTGGATGGCCTGCTGTTGAGTCAAATCCAAACTGACTGTAGTGCCCCAGCCACCTTCCTGAGCCAAGCTCTGGAAGTCGACATACTTGGCGGCAAACTCTTCTTGTGCGGGAAGGACTACACCGTAAAAATTATAATCCGTTACCGTAGGCTGCTTAAAGTCCACTCGGAACGGGCGGTCAGCCTTATACGTGAAGCAAATACCAGAATATGCCGAAAGGTCTATCGGAGCATCCTGGCCATTCGAAGACTTCCATACAAATCCAAAACCAGCAGTGCTGTATTCACTCGAGTTCAGATCCAGAGCCACCGTAAACTGCTTGTACCCTTCCTGGGTGTCAACCAGTTGACCCGTAGTAGAACCACCTTGTGCAAAGCTGAACCAATTTTTTTCGGGCTGCACATCATTGCCCGTAGGCTTATCAAAACTCCAAACCGTCGCGGCGTGACCCATCGTGACGCCGGCCAACGCCATCACCAAAGACAAAGATAGCGATTTCATAATCTACAACTCCTCTAAGTAAACACCAATACCCATCAGGATAAATCTATATTATCCTTACGAAAATGTCACTAGGGGAGCAAAAAAAATCATCCCAAATTGTCAAGGATTTCGAACCGCTCGTAGGCCTGTTCGAGCAAAGCCTCGTCATCGGCAATCTTTTTTTGGAGTTCCACGATAAGCGTAGCGTTCGTGTACACCTCGGGCTTGGAAAGTTCCAGCTGGTAATCGGCAATTTCCTTTTCAAGTTTCTCGATTTTTTCGGGCAAAGCCGCGTATTCGCGCTCCTCGTTGTAACTGCGCTTTTTCTTCACGGGTGCGACTTGCGCTCCGGTCCCCGGATTTGCACGGGCCTGCTTTTCGGCTTCTTTTTCGGCGGCAATGCGGGCGGCATTGGCGGCTTCCTTGTCACGGAGTTTCTTGTTGGCCTCGTAATCGGAGTAACCACCGACCGCCTCAAAGACATGGCCATCCTCTTCGATGGCGAGGATGCCCGTTGTCACGGAATCGAGGAAGGCACGGTCATGACTGACAGTCAGGACGGTGCCGTTATAGTCCGCGAGAAGTTCAGCCAAAAGGTCGAGCGTTTCCATGTCCAAATCGTTCGTCGGTTCGTCAAGCACCAAGACGTTGCTCGGGTGGCTAAAGAGGCACGCGAGCAAGAGTCGGTTGCGTTCCCCGCCGCTCAGCGCGCTAATCGGGCCGCGGGCGCGATCCGCCGAGAACAAGAAGTCTTGCAGATAACTTAACACATGACGTTTGACACCGTTCAAGGTTATGTACGCTTGCCCATCGCCAATGTTTTCGACGAGAGACTTGTCCTCACGCAGGCGAGTGCGCATCTGGTCAAAATAGGCGATGTGAAGGTTACTGCCCAAACGAACCTCACCCGATTCCGGCTGAAGTTCGCCAAGAATCAAGCGGAGTAACGTCGTCTTTCCAGAACCGTTCGGGCCCACAATGCCAATACGGTCGCCACGACTTATTTCGGTCGAAAGATCGTTGATGAGCGGGCTCCCGTCATACGAATAGCTCACGTTCTTGAGGCGCGCAACGAGGCGCCCGGAACGGTCGGCTTCCGTGATATGCATATTCACATTCCCGGTACGGGAGCGGCGAGCCGCGCGTTCTTCGCGCATCTTGATAAGGGCGCGGACTCGCCCCTCGTTGCGCGTACGGCGTGCCTGAATGCCCTTGCGGATCCAGACTTCTTCTTCGGCCAGTTTCTTGTCGAAAAGCGCATTCGCCTTTTCTTCTTCGGCAAGCGCCTGGTCCCTGAACTGTACGAACTTGTCGTACGGGAAATCCCAACTGCGCACACGACCGCGGTCCAGCTCGAAAATGCGCGTCGCGGTGCGACGGACAAACGCACGGTCATGGCTCACAAACATCACAGCACAGTTCAAGCGCGAAACAATCCCTTCCAGCCATTGAATTGCTGGAATGTCCAAATGGTTCGTCGGCTCGTCAAGCAAGAGCAAATCCGGGTCTTCAGCCACGGCACGGGCAAAAAGCACTCGGCGTTTTTGCCCACCGCTCAAACTGTCGTAGAGAGAATCAGGGTCAATACCCGTCTTGCCAAGAATCGCCTCGGCAGTCGCATTGTGCGCTCCGTCATCCACCATTTTCTGGGAAATCACAGAACCGCCACTCACCACAGAAACGCTCCCCATCACGATATCGCGCACGGTCCCGTCGATATGCGCAGGGATTTCCTGGATCATGCGACTCACGCGAAGTCCCGTCTTCTTGACGATTTCGCCGGAATTCGTCTCCATCTCGCCTGTCAATACCTTCAAAAGCGTACTCTTGCCCTCGCCGTTACGACCGACAAGACAAATGCGGTCTCCAGCCTCGATATCAAACGAGACATTGTCCAAAAGTGGCGGACCGCCAAAACGCAACAAGATATTCTGAACAGACAAAATGGGCATAAAATAAACCCTTCTATAATTATATTACCGTCAAGAAAAATAGAAAAAACGTTTATTTATCTAAATTTAAGCGAAATGCGTTTCTTGATCCAAAAGCTACTGACTTTAGCAACCTTCGCAACACCAGCATTCGCAGGGGCAGACGTCCCTACGCCAAGCTCAGCGGACTCAACTGTAGCCGTAACCGATTCGACGGACAATTTCCAACGTTTTTCCGTGGTTCCCATCCTTGGCTACACAGAAGAAACAAAGTACCAATTCGGGGCAATGTCCATCATCTTTTTCAAGCCCGAAATTGAAGGCGGAAAAGCAACCGAACTGGATCTTTCCTTTTACGGCACTTCACGCAAGCAAGTCACAGGCTCGATTTCGCCCAAGTTCTTCTTTTTGAACGAACTCATCTCGGGCAACATCGACCTCCATTACGAGGACTGGGTCGGCAACTACTTCGGCAGAGGCAACAATCCAGACATCGACGACTACCGCAAGTTCGACCGAAAAACATTCTATATAACATCACTTACCCAAACTAACTTTTGGACAAAGCAGTGGTTCCGAGACTTCCGGTATGGACTGTTTTTCGAGATAAACTACACAAATATCGACTTTAACAGTTACCATTATCACGGGAATATCGAGCGTCCCGAAAAAACGGACGGTTGGCGGAACGGCGTCGGATACCATTTCGCCATTGACACGCGCGACAACACCAATTGGGCACGGCATGGTTATCTCGTCCAATGGGGACACAACTTTTATAACAAAGGAATGGGCGACTACAACTACACCCATCAGGAACTCGATGTCCGTGGCTACACAGAATTCATCTGGAACACCTCCATGGCATTCGGTTTCCTCTGGCAACGCATAAATGGAGACGCTCCTTTCGATAAACTCGCTGGTTCGGATGGTCTCAAACGCTTCCGTGGCGTCGAAAAGAACTTCTTTTATGGAGACCAGGCGTTATTTCTGCAAATGGAATTCCGCAAAAAGCTGTTCTGGAGGCTCGCCGGGGATATCTTTTTTGAAGGCGGAAAGACTGGCGATTACTTCAGTGACCTTATGCGCAACAAATGGCACAGGAGCCTTGGCTTCGGGGGCAGGTTCGCCCTCAACAAATCGGAAAACCTGTATGCCCGCTGCGAATTTTCATGGGTCGACTTCAAGCACTTCGGCATGACGATGTACGTCCGAGACGCGTTCTAGGTTACAGGTTACAGGTTATAGGTATTAGAATTAGTATCATGCACTTTGTGCATACTATTATAGGGCGGCTTCGCCGCGATTATTAACCTGAAACCTAACTCCTAAAACCTAATACCTCTCTCGTCTAAACAAAAAGCGGATGCAAACCTTTGAGCCTGCATCCGCCATTTTGAGATAGAATATTCAACGGTTTAAGGATTAATCCTTAACGCTGTTCCAGTCCAGGACACCCTTCTTGAGGAGGTAGATGTAACCAGCTTCAAGAATCAGGAGGAATCCGAGGAGGATGAACAAGAGCTCCCAGCCACCAGCGAGGAACTGGATGGTCCAAGGATAGATAAAGGCGACTTCGAGGTCAAACACCAAGAAAAGCATGGCCACCATGTAATATTTCACCGGATAACGTTCATTTGCCGTACCGGAAACATGAGCCAAACCGCATTCGTAAGCAGACCCCTTGATGATGGTGTGCTTAATTTTGCCCGGATGCAAGACCCAGTTGGCAATAAGAAGGATAGTAGGAATGCAGAGAGCCATGATTACAAGGATGGTCATGGCAAAGGTGGTGTCGAAAATTTCAACATTACTCATAGTGATTCCAAAGATAGTAAAAAAGTTTTTGCTAGAACATTCCCTTTTTGTAAACTATATTTGTAAATCATGAAGAAAATTATCCTTTCTTTTATTCTTTTGGGGACCTCCTCCCTTTTTTGGGGTTGCTCTGACGATCCAAGTCCAGTAGCACCTGTAATTTCTGATATCGGCTCCTCCGCTTCCGTAGCACCAGGGTCGTCCTCCGCTTCCCATATCGTTATCGGCATGTCCTCTTCCGCCGTCATCATCGGCATTCGTGACACAACGATACAGCACAAGACGGTCATTACCCCTCTCACGACCACAATCAAGTACCCGGATATGGTCGATGAATCAATGTTCTGCTGGGCTCCCGGTTGCGAAGCAACTGTCGTTCCGCGTTCTTCTTCATCCAAGCCGGCTCCAAAATCTTCTTCTAGCAGTGGCGGGATAACGATCGACAATCCCGAAAACAAGGCGCCTGTCATCAATGGCCTTACCATGACCGATACGCGCGACAACAAGACGTACAAGCTTATGCAAATTGGCGGCAAACTTTGGATGGCCCAAGACATTAATTACGCGGGCACCACAAGTGAATGCTACAATGAACAAGAATCCAAGTGCTCCTCGAACGGAAGACTCTACACGTTCAACTCCGCCCAGAAGGCTTGCCCCAAAGGCTGGCACCTCCCCACTAGAAGCGAAGCCCAGGCAGCACTTGATGACGCATCTGTTCCATGGAGCTACAGTGGTCGTTGCAAAGATGGCGACTGCAACTTCTTAGGCGATATGGGTTTCCACTGGACATCTGGCACGCCAGAATCCAACGACAAGAAATTCAGTGAAAACGGTGGCGCCAATGGCGGCCTCATCATCGTGGAAAAATCCCCCGATTACTTCACACCCAAAGAAGATGATCCGGACGACAAGGCAAAGTTCTTCCAAGTCGATTCTAAGACAAAGCGCTTCAGCGTGCGTTGCGTCCAGGACTAAAAAACAAGTTTTCCTCCTAAACACAAAGACCTTGCGCAAGCAAGGTCTTTTCCGTTTTCCATAAAAGACGCCCTCTCAACTTTACTAAATTCCCTCTTATGCTACGTTCAAAGTACCAGATGCTCGCGGATTCGCTTTCCGAGAACGTTTTCAAGACGAGGACCCAATCCAACCCCATCATGCTGGTGGTGCTAGCCTACCTATTGCTCATTGCGATTGGCACTGCGCTCCTCAGTCTACCACAAGCAGCCGCCCGGCCAATAAGTCTCATCGAAGCATTCTTCACATCCATGTCCGCAGTCTGCGTTACAGGGCTTTCCGTCGTCGATATCTCTTCTGCATTTACAAATACTGGGCACTGGATCATAGTCGTATTGATGCAGCTCGGCGGGCTTGGAATCATGACTGCTTCCACGACGCTTATTTTGCTTGCAGGCATGCACCCGGGATTCAGCCACCAATCCGTATTCCTCTCAGAATTCACACAAGAAGGGAGCATCGATGCAGGGCGAATTCTCAGGGCCGTCATCCCATTTACGTTTTTTCTAGAACTGATCGGCGGCATCTCGTATTTCACGCAATTCGATTCGATGGAACTCTACGACCGCCTTTTATGTTCCACGTTCCAAGCCGTAAGTTCATTCTGCGGCGTTGGCTTCACGTTGTTCCCCGACTCGCTCGTAAGCTTCCAGTACAATCCCATCATCAACATCACGACTTGCATTCTCGTACTTGCAGGCGGCTTCGGATTCTTGGCCATCGCAGAACTCCGCTATCTCGTCGACTTCAAGCACAAAGAAGTCCGCCGCCTTTCGCTGCACACACGCATAGCCACTTACGGAACCATCGTCGTCATCGGCGTAAGCACCATCGTCTTCACTTTCACCGAATGGAACAATCTCTTTAGCGGGCATTCCTTCGGCGAAAACCTCCAGTCCGTCCTCTTCATGACATTCACGAGCCGCACGGCAGGCCTCAATTCCGTCAACATTCCAGACCTCACGCAGGCTTCCCTCTTTTTCTTTATCATCATCATGTTCATCGGCGCAAACCCCGGCAGCTGCGGTGGCGGCATCAAGATTACAACCGCCGCGGTCATCGGTCTCCTTGGCATCAACAGGCTCCTCGGCAGGGAAAAGACCCAGGTATTCGGACGTACCATCCCGAGCAACACCATCGACAAGGCCATTCGAATCTTCGTTGTCGCCATGGTCGTGATTGCAGGAGCAACCCTGTTCCTGCTCTGCACCGAAATTCCCTCCGGCACAGCCTACCCCGCGAACAGCTCACCGTTCCTCAAAATCCTATTCGAAGTCGTGAGCGCGTATGCCACGTGCGGGCTCTCGATGGGACTCACGGAAGAACTTTCCACCGTCGGAAAAATCGTCATCTGCGCCGTCATGTTCATTGGCCGTATGGGTCCGCTGTTCCTGATTTCTGCAGTAGCAGGCAAACTCCACGACACCGCCTGGTACGCCGAAGAAGATATAATGGTCGGGTAGCGCGCCCTATCGGGCGCAGTTGGCAGAACTTAGTCGGTAGAACTTAGATAAAACACATCAAAATCCATTTTTTTTCACTCTATTTTCCAAATACTAAGTTCTAAGTTCTAAGTTCTAAGTTCTATATTTAAACCATGGCTTCTAGACAATTCGTTATCATCGGTCTTGGAAATTCGGCAAACTACCTTGCCCGTCACTTGACGTCGCTGGGTCATGACATCATGGTCATCGACTCGCATCCCGAAAAGATCCAGGACATCGCAAGCATGGTCTCGCAAGCAGTCGTTGCCGACAGCACCCGCAAAAAGCAGCTTGCATCCATCCCGTCTTTGACCAAAGCCGATAGCGTTATCGTCTGCATTGGCCAGGATCTTGAAGCCTCGCTCCTCACCATCCTGAACCTCAAGGAACTGGGAGTCAAGCATATCATCGCGAAGTCGAGCAGTGCCGCACACACGAGCATCCTCGAAAAACTCGGCGTCACGGACATTTTCCACCCGGAACGCGATGCCGCCATAAGCCTCGCCGAACGCCTCAACCGCCCGAACATGGTCGATTTCCTCCCGTTCATGGAGGGCTACTCCATCGTGGAACTCGTCTGCCCCAAGCACTTTATCGGAAAAACTTTGAAAACCTTGTCGCTTACGCACAAGTACGGAGTGCAAGTTATTGCCATCCGTGACCCGCAGGAGCCCACCCCCAAGATTGGTAACATCGCCGATGTCATCTTGCAAGAAGACGATGTGCTGTTCCTCATCGGCCCGAACGAAGCGCTCGATAAGCTGAAAGATTAGTCCGCGACTTTACCCGAACACTTGTCGCAAAGCCCGAACATATAGAGCGAAGTCCCCATCAAGGTAAAACCCGCAGGAATCATTTGCGAACAATCCGGCGGCGGGAGCATCACGTCAAAAACGCGACCGCAACCTTTGCACTTGAAATGGCTATGCGGCGTGCAATCCGCATCATAACGCAAAAAACCATCGCCAAAATCGAGCGATATTGCAAGGTTGTTCGCAAGTAAAATCTCTAACGTATTGTAAATCGTCGTCCGTGAAAGGGACGGATATTCCGGCAAAAGCGCCGAGTAAATTTCATCGACTGTCGGGTGCGTCTTGACGCCCCGTAGGTAATGATAAACACAGACCCTCTGCAACGAAGGCCTAATGCCATGATCCTTGAGTATGCTTGCCGTTTCTTGCATAATCACACCCTCTTGAAAACTCCCTTTAAACACCCTTAAAAAAGCGGCTCTCTTTCGAGAACCGCCCTTACACCTCAAAATTACTTGAAGTAGCGTCCGAGCAAGCCCTGGAATGCAGAACCATGGCGTGCTTCGTCCTTGCACATTTCATGAACAGTGTCATGGATAGCATCGTAGCCGAGTTCCTTCGCGCGCTTGGCGAGAGCAAGCTTGCCTTCGGTAGCGCCAGCTTCGGCAGCCACGCGGAGTTCCAAGTTCTTCTTGGTATCGGCATAGACAACTTCGCCCAAGAGTTCTGCGAACTTGGCAGCGTGTTCCGCTTCTTCGAAAGCGATACGCTTGTAGGCTTCCGCCACTTCCGGGAATCCTTCGCGGTCCGCCTGGCGGCTCATCGCAAGGTACATGCCCACTTCGGTACATTCACCCGCAAAATTCTCGCGGAGCCCCTGCACCACTTCGGCATCGAGACCTTGGGCAACGCCAACCTTGTGTTCGTCGGCCCAGACAATCTTACCTGCTGCCGGCTGTTCAACCTTTTCGAAGAACTTGCTCTTCGGAGCGTGGCACTGCGGGCATTCATCCGGAGCTTCCGGACCCATGTGAACATAACCGCAAACTTTGCAAACCCAGACCTTCATTTTTTCTCCTTTTCCGCATCGCGGAGTTTGATGTAGAAATTCGTTCTAAACTTGTTGTATAATTTACAATTAATTTTGTAATTATTACAAATATAAAATTATTTCAAATTTCGTCAAGTCAAAAATACCACTTTTATAAATATTCAAAAAATTTTCGGGGAAAGCTCGACCAAATAAAAAAAACAGCCCCTTGAAGGCTGCTTTAAATCGAATTTTTTTACGGATTAGAATGCTGAAGAAGCTTCGACCGACTTTTCACGGACGCGCTTGACGTTTTCGGTTTCCGTAGCAAGCTGACGGTGCGTTACAGAGCCCACCGCATAATAGCGATTGCCTTTCTGGATTACGGCGGTATAGGCATCGAGAGCCTTGACCGAGAACCATTCCTGATACAGGTTATGCACGGTTTCCTTAAGGCTAGACAGTTCACTAATCGCAGGGGCGCCCGACGGTTTACCATACTTGAGCGTAAACTGATCGGACATGTAAGCGACAGCTTCAAAAGTCTTGCTCAAACGCGCACGTTCGACACGGCCTGTACGGATTTCAAATGCATAGAACTTATCGTTCTTATTGAAAATGAAATCAACCTGAACCGGCAGTTCGCCGAACATATATACAGGGATAACGACGCGTTCGCCGATACCAGTCTGACCGTAAGGTTCATAACCTTTTTTCATCATTTCTTCAATGACGGTCTCGCGGGTAGAGCCGAAAGGAATGCCAGCAAAATTATTCTGAGACTGCGCCTGCGCACCAAGCGACAGCACAAGAATCAAAAAAGTGATGACAATTCCAATTTTGGACACGATAAACACCTCAATATATTGTAAAAGATAGTAAACTTTTTGCTAGTGGGCAAAATTTTTTCACAAAAAAAAGTTTTTTTAAGCTAGAATCTATATTTGGACACATGTCTAGCACGTTTGGAAAGATATTTTCTGTCACTACATGGGGCGAATCCCATGGTCCTGCCGTCGGAGCTGTCCTCGATGGATGCCCTGCCGGTCTCCCAATCAACGAAGAAATGATTCAGGCCGAGCTGAACCGCAGGCGCCCTGGCCAGGGAAAACTCACGACCCCTCGTAACGAAAAAGATACGGTAAAGATCCTTTCCGGCGTTTTCGAAGGGAAAACAACGGGCACCCCCATCTCGTTTGTCGTATTCAACGAAGACCAGCACAGCAAAGATTATGCAGACATCGCCAAATGGTACAGACCAGGGCACGCCGACCTCTGCTATGACCTCAAGTATGGTTTCCGCGATTACCGCGGCGGCGGCAGAAGTTCTGCCCGCGAGACCATCGGTCGCGTTGCCGCAGGCGCCGTCGCAAAAGCATTCCTGAAAGCAGTCGCCGGCACGGAATTCCTCTCGTGGGTTGCCTCTGTTGGCAAAGTCGATGGAGCAAAACCCGACTTCAACACTCTTACGCTTGAACAAATTGAAGCATCCCCAGTCCGTTGCCCAGACGAAACTGCAAGTCAAAAGATGGAAGAAGCCATCCTGGAGGCGAAGTCCAAAGGCGATAGCATCGGTGGGACCGTAGCGCTTCTCGTGAAAAACGTTCCGGCAGCCCTCGGCGAACCGGTATTCGACAGGCTTGACGCCCTCCTTGCTCAGGCAATGCTTTCCATACCGGCATGCAAGGGATTTGAAATCGGCAGTGGCTTTGAAGCTGCACGCATGCACGGCAGTGAACACAATGACGAAATTTTCGTTGAAGGCCAGACCTTCCACACGCGTACGAACAACGCTGGCGGTAGCCTTGGCGGCATTTCGAACGGAGAACCGATTTACTGCCGCATGGCATTCAAGCCAACCGCGACAATTTCACAGTTGCAGAAGACCGCCGGTCGCGGGTTCGAAAACGGCGAACTCGCCGCCAAGGGAAGACACGACCCTTGTGTTGCAGTCCGCGCTCCCGTGATTGTAGAAAGCATGGCAGCACTCGTCCTTGCAGACCTGTACTTGCAGCAAAAGCGCAACTGCCTTTAATTAAGTTCTAGCTTATGAAAAGGCGATGCCGGAATAAATCCGGCATGACAAGCATCAGAGCATTGCCAATGACATTCATAACGAAGCCGTTTCGCCTTGCTGCAGCCGCATTCTACAGAATTGCGTACAAGCTGCACCATAAGTTGTTCTTGCGACCGCAACAGCAACTCTACACTCCAGTCATCATTGTCGGCAGCTATTTGGCAGGTGGAGCCGGCAAGACGCCCTTTACGATTTGGCTTGCAAAACATTTTCTAGAACAAGGTAAAAAAGTTATCATCCTATGCCACAGTGCCGCATGGGATGAATCCATCATGCTGCAACAAGAGCAAATAAAAGTCATCGCCACCAAGAACCGCTACGCCACCGCAAAAAAAATTCAGGACAAATTCGATATCATCATTTGTGATGATGGTTTCGAAGATACGCGCTTCACAAATGCCACTTGCATTTGCCTCGACTGGCAAGAACCGCCGACATCATGGAAAAGCCTCTTGCCCGCAGGCCCATTCCGCAGCCTCAAGCAAGACCATAACGATACAAAAATCATCCACCTCAACTGCGGTACCGCAAGCAACAATCGCATCCAATCCGCAGATATTTCTTTTGCCATCGAATCCATAACGAATTGCAATTCCGAAAAGCAATCCCCTGCACCATTCACAGCAACGGTCATTTGCGGGCTCGGTTCCCCACAACGTTTCATTGACGACATCCGCACCTTCGGAACACCGCGCGGAATAACCATCAAGAATACAATAATCCGCCCGGACCACGACAAAAAATTCCCGCAAGTCATCCAAAGTGAGCTTTATCACAACAAAGACATCATCATTTCGCAAAAAGATGCTTGCAGGTTGCCACAAGCGCTTCTCACCCACCCCAAATTACACATTGCCATCCAAAAAACTGTAGTTTCAAACACAACTTTGGACATTCTCAATAGCATTGTGAACGCGCAAACAGCATAATCTCTACTAAAAGCAAATTTTATTTAACACTTCTACTTTTTTATTGTATTTTTGAGATACAAACTAGGGAGAGAAAATATGAATTTGCGTCAACGATTCACCGAACTTCTTGCCGTCATTACAAAAGACATCCCAGAAAGAGAATACTATGTGCAGTTGGGCTTCCTCACTGCACTCATTCGTGAACCGTTCTATCTCTATGGACGCCCCGGCTGCGGAAGTTCTCTTTTCATCCGCAGAATTACGAGCGCATTCAAGGACGCGAAGGTTTTAAAGCTCGGAAAAAACAAAAAACAGCTCCCGGAAAATTACAACGACTACAACCTGATTATTTTTGAAAACTTCTCGCCGGGAGACGAACAAAACAAGAACAGCCTTCAATTCGTCATTCATGATCACGAGCATAATTCCATTATCATCTCCGGCAACCAAAAGCCGGAATCCGCGTTGAGCCGTTCTGAAGTGAGCGACCAGGTCACGCTCACCATCATGCTCCCCGACAACATTTCATCCGACGCACTTTGCAAGCTCCTCCAGAATTACAGCACTGGCAGTAACGTTACCGTTCCTCCCGAGATCGCCATCAGCACCGAAGAACAGGACCAATGGATTCAGGCCATCAGCAAGGTCACGCTCTCGGCAAACACGCTCGCCGTTATTGGCAAGGTCGCAGAAACATGTGAAAAGAACGGTGTTTACGTTTCTATCCGCAAATGGCTTGCGCTCTCGAACATGATCAAGGCAATCGCATTCCTCAACGGTCGCACAGAAACTAAGCTCATCGACACGTTCTTCCTCGGCACATCCATCTGGGGGCGTAGCGCATCCAACACGGCCATTTCGCAGAGCTATCGAGAAATTCTCAAAACGCAGTTGTACAAGAACACGCCAAGCCTTCTCGAAATTCCATACGATGCAAACGACTTGCTCATGCGCGTAAACCACCTCGTCCACAGTTCGAACAACCTCTACGAGACAAAACCGTTCAACGGTGAAAAATGCCTCGCCTACCGCATCACAATCGCTGGCGAATCCGTGCCGCTTTATGCACCGCTCAAGTACATCGAAACAGACGCAGACTTCAACCCGTATAACGAGCTCCGTCAAATCGAAAAACGCGTCAGGTGCAACTACCACGGAACATCCAACTGCACGATTTCCATCGACCCGCAAGTTCGTACAAGCGGACTCCGCAGTTCTGTCAACCAATCGAATTTGACTACAATCAAGTTCGAAGAATTCGGTACGCTCCCAACTTACATCTTGAGGGAAAACGCACCGGAAATCATCGAAGAAAAGAAGGTCCTCCGCGATACGCTGAACGCAGAAGTCAAGGAAGCCATGGAACGCGAAACAGCAAACCTGGTCGCTCTCCGCAACACATACAAGCTATTCAACGAATCCAAGGACGACCTGTTCTGCTTTGCACAGATGTTCTACGCCGTACAAGAAGATATCAAGGTCCAATTCGACAACACGGCAAACATCGTCAAGACCATCAAGAATGCAAGCGATACGCTTTCTTCATTCTCAAATAACATGCTTAAAACGCCCAACTTAGTCGGAAAGCCTCAAGCACCCGAGAAAAAGCACATAAACCCCGACAACTAATTTTTCAAAAGACAATAAAAATTATATTAGCCATGTGAACTTGCTTTTCCTTTGGATTGCGCTAGCCATCATTTGGCTGATATGTATCTGCATGACCCAAAAAGGTCGTGCAGTTATTCGTATTCTCTGGAAAAGTCTCAAGGTCAAGCTTGTCGTTATCGCATGGATCCTGGGAATTGCAGCCATCACGATGGCTTACGCCACGCATCCCGAAGAAGCTCCACGCCCCACTATCGATGAACATCGCGAATACCAAAAGTACACGACGTCCGCAATTCAAAAGCTTTGCGACCAAGGCGAACTCATCATCGACATGAACTGCGATCTCGACAGCGCAGCTCCTGAACTCGCTTACATCCTCCCCACAATTCTCAGCAACTATAACATCATCGTCACACGCCCCACAACGCCCATTCTTGAATCCATCAAGGACACGCTCCAAATCAAGATGATTGGCTACAAGAAATTCAAGAACCGCGGCATCCGTCTCATCAAGGCGCTACAGAGTGATCTCGGGCTACGCTATGAATCGGTCATCGAATCTGACGGAACAGACCATACGCTAAAAATCATCTATACCGGCAAGCCATGGGACAACGAGCACCTTTGCAATCTCCCTGTACTCGAAGCATGCCTCCGTGAGCGCACCGACCCTGCCATCCTCATGTCCATTATCCACCATATTTCCGGTTTCCAGATGAACTACCAAGGCAAAAACAACACATCCGGGTTACTGGCCTTGGACACAGGCAAAGGATTAGAGCAAGTCGACATTGGTGCCGCACGACTGAAAAGAGCACTCATATTATCGCCCACGCTCGCTGACGCCGTCGCTCAATTCTACCCCGATGCAGAACACCGCAACAGATTTGAAAACTGGCGCAAGGACCCGCAAAAACATTACTGGGTAGGGCAAGTGCTCACAGACATTCAATACTACCGTTCAAACGGAATGACGCTTGCCAAACGTCAAAGAGCGGAATAAGCATTTTACTTTATCGGCTGATCCCAAGGATAATTCACAAGCGAGGAATCCCTCGGACCGACTTTTATAACAACTTCTTTAGGAAACGTCCCATAAGCTCCCGAATGTCTCGATGGAGTTAAAGCAAAGGACGTAAGTGTATATAACGGGAAAGTCGTCAACACATCACCCAAAACCTGCAAGCCTTGCCCCGAAGGAGAAGGCGGATCCCAGCCACTCAAACCGCCTCCAGACGCTGAGGTATTTCCTTCGCGATATACATTCACACCGCCATAAATAATTCCATTCTTAATGACTTGCAAATAGACATGGTCACTACCCGTCATGGTCTTCACAATGCAATTGCCGCTCGTCTCACAAGCCAATTTTCCATCGCAGTAAATAGAATAATCGTCTCGACCATCAGAAAGACGCACAGCCATAGAAGAGCTCATGCACCCGACAAATAAAGACGAAAGAATAAGCAACAAACAATATTTCACGTTACGCCCCACTTATAAATTACTTTATCTTACGAGAAACGTAACTGATAATAGGAATAAAGTCATTCGGTTCATAAGCGATGTGTCCGTAATTCCAAACGAGCTTTTTATTCTTCTTTCTTTTTTCGATAATAACAGCCACACCGACTTCTTCTCGAATCAACTTAATTTGCAACAGATAATCGCAATCTTCTTTTTTGGTAACAATGGCATAGCCATCTATAGCAGCGTATTCCTTGACCAACGCAGTAATTCTTTTAGCGTAATCGCCGTGGACACCATGCAACTGCACAGGCAAAATAAAGTATTCAGTTTTTGCCCACAAGGCAGATGCAAACAGCAATGTTATCGCAACAAATCGGAACATGTACCTAATATAACATTTATCCGAGCAAACGCGTAGAATAAACTTAACTAGATCCTGCTCCTACGAACCTAAACGATACTCGCCACTTTAGTGGCATAGTAGAGTTATGCTCTTTGAGTATAATTCAACTCCGCTCAGGATGACACGTCTAAGTTCTACCAACTAATCCAATTTGTACTTTTCTTTTGCTTCTTCGAGTGCGGCGGTCGCCTTTTCCCAGGCCGCGTAAAGCTCTTCGGTCAGCTTTTTATTGTCGTCCATTTCTTTTGCAATCGAAGTGATGGCGTTCCCATCGCCCGATTCCGAGGCGGCAACCAGTTTCGCTTCAAGTTCTCCGCCAATCGTTTCGGCTTTGGCGATTTCGGCTTCATAACGCGCAGCTTCTTTTTCGAGCGGCTTGATGACCTTGCTGCGTTCGGCGATGTAATCGGCTCGCGCCTTACGGTCTTCCTTTGTACGAAGCACAGAACCTGCAGGCTTGTCATCCGTAACATCAATATTGGAAACTTTGATATTTGCAGAATTTGCACCGCCCGGTTTCTTTTCAGAAGCCCAGCCCACTTTTTCCAGGAAGTCAGCGTAGCTACCTTCGAACACGCGGCACTTACCACCATCAAAAACAATCAAGCGGTTCGCAAAGGCATGCAAAAGTTCTTCATCATGCGTTACGACAAGTGCAGTGCCCTCATAATCCTCGAGCGCATCAATCAAGCTCTCGATGGATTCCATGTCCAAATGGTTCGTCGGTTCGTCAAGCAAAAGCATGTTGCTTTCATTCGCCAGAATCTTGCCCAACAGCACACGGCTGCGTTCACCACCCGAAAGCACCTTGACCTTCTTCATCGCGGCATCGCCACTGAACATCATCACGCCTGCGAGGCTACGGGCGCGGCTTTTCTGCGACACATCCGTAATCGCCGTTGCAATTTCTTCTTCAACCGTGTTGTCGAGATTCAAGCGGTTGATGTTCGTCTGACCAAAGTAATTTATCTTGAGGTTCGGATTGTAATTGATGGAGCCTTGGGTCGGTTCAAATTCTTTCGCAATCAAGTTCAAGAGCGTCGTTTTACCACGGCCGTTCGGACCAATAATCGCAATGCGGTCGCCCTTGAACACTTCCATTTCGAGGTCAGAAATGAGCTCCGGACCGAAGCCATCTTCGTTCTTGTACGCAAAATGCAATCCATGGATTTGCAACATGCGCTTGCCTGGGAATTCTGCCTCCTTGAAACTGAAATCCAGATTGCGCTCGTGCGTGAGGCGCTCGCCTGTTGCAAGCTTTGCCGCCGCCTTGATTTTTGACTGCACCATCGCAGCCTTCGCCGCCTTGTAGCGGAAACGCTCAATGACCTTTTCGAGCTGTTCCTTTTTGCGCTGCTCGTTTTCTTGAGTGCGCATTGCGACTTCTTCTTCTTCGGCAATCGTTTCGCGAAGCTTTTCGACCGTCCCCTTGACCTTGCGCATTTTATGACGGTGGATGCCGACCGTATGCGTGCAGACCTCATCCATAAAATGATGGTCATGCGTAATCAAAAGCACTTCGCCTTTCCATGTGCGCAAAAAGCGACTGAGCCAACGCATGGAGACAATGTCCAAATAGTTCGTCGGTTCGTCGAGCAGAAGCATGTCCGGTTCCGACGCCAGGACCTTCGCCAAATTCAGACGGATCTGGAAACCGCCCGACAAAAGCATCGGGTCTTTCTGCATGCTCTCTTCGTCAAAGCCAAGACCAAAAAGAATCGCCTCGACCTTATGCTCTTCGAGCCAACCATCCTCATTCACCTTGAGCACGCTGCACGCCTCTTCATGTACCGTCGGGTGCGTGAACTTGATGTGCTGCTGCAAATAGCCAATCGTATAGCCCTTCGGGATGTCGATGTTACCGCCATCGATGCATTCCTGGCCGAGAATCATCTTGAAAAGTGTCGATTTACCGCAACCGTTGCGGCCCACGAGACCGACGCGTTCATGGTCGGCGACAAGCATGCTAGCGCCATCCAAAAGGACCTGCATGCCAAAAGACTTAGATACGTTCTGAATTTGAATCACAAGAGCAAAGATAGATTTTTAAAAGAGAGAACTTAGAACTTAGATCTTAGAACTTAGTCAATGTTGCGAACTCCTCATACAAAAAAAGCGACCCCCAAGCCAATGGGAGCCGCTCCTAAACTCAACAGAGCGAGATTACTTCCAGTCGAGAACTTCGCGGTTCCAGGAAACCGGAGAACCGGTCATGATCAAGTTCTTGTCAAAGCCGCTGCCATTGCTCATCTGCTTTGCAACAAAGCCAGACTTGTACATGGTGGCCTTCTTGCCGTCCTTGTTCTTGCCATCATAGACAATGTCAAATCCGACCCATCTGTAAAGGACAAAGCCGAAGAAGTTTCTGCGGTATTCCCAAGAGTCGCTCGTGATGATGAGCTTCTTGATCTTGTAACCCTTCACGAGAGCCTTGAGTTCCTTTTCAATCTTCGGACCCTTCCAGGTCTGCTTCGGGAGATCAGCCATCTTGACCGGAGTCGGGCCACGCTTGATAGCTTCCTGGACTTCTTCGATCGGAGACTTGCCCACGATTTCCTTGAAGTCAGTCACTTCAACTTCGTAGAACTTTTCCGGGAAAGCGACACCCTTGTAAACGCCTTGGTCGATATAGCCGTATCCTTCCGGCACATAGAAGAACTTGCCGCCCTTCTTGTAAACGAAAGCCATCGCAAAAGCGTTCTTGTCGTTATACTTCATGATGGAGCCAAAGCGGTATGCGCGCACGAATTCGCTTTCTCCCTGTTCCTTGTCCGACGGGCCAATCCAGCGGGACTTAAGGTTTCTGATATCGTTGTCCTTCGTGATCATGTAGACTTCAGCCGGCAATTCGCCTTCGACCATCGTCTTGGTGGTATCGTCGATCTTCTTCGGATCCCAGTCATACACGAGTGCCTTCGGGGTGCTCGGGGTCGGGCCATCGACAACCGGCTTGCCAAAGCACTTGACGCACTTTGCAACATGGTCCTTCCAGAAAATGACATTGTTGTCAGCGTCCCTGTAAAGCACGTCGTAGTTCAAGACATCCGGTTCGCGTTCTTCGGCAAGTTCATCCGTGTGGATAAACACCTTGATGATGCCCTTTTCCTTGTTGTCCTTCCAGTGGTAAAAAACGCGTTCGAGGTAACGGTTAGAAATATCGGCGCCTACCGGGAGTTCGCTTCTAGCCATTGTCGGCTTGTCAGATGCCGGAGCCAAAGCGGCATCGGCAGGGACGTCATCCTGAGCATTCGCCATGGAGAAGGCGAAAAGTCCTGCTGCAAGAGTCTTGAAAATCAGTTTCATTCCATTCAACCTTGCGGGTTCCATGAGTCAGCTACATTCCTGGCGAACCCACATTAGCCAGAAACGCGCATTTGGGGGATAATGTAAAAATAAAAGAAACAATTGGCAATAATTATGACGGAATTACTACAAAAAACTTCAAAAATTCAACAATTTTCAACATCTATCAACACCCATTGTAAATAAAATTTGGGCATAAAGAAAGCCCCGCGCGTAACCCGTTAAGTTTCAAAGAGTTACTTTCCGCGAGGCTTATTCTCAAACTGTTGATAAAACGTTTATATACTTTTTCTAAGTTCTAACAACTAAGTTCTGCCAACTGCGCCATAGGCGCATTTATTTTTTGTCGTGACGGCGGCGGATGCCCAAAGTAAACGTCTGATCGACATTCGCCGCAACATTCGCATCCGATATAATCTTGAACTTGAGTTTCGCGATATAAATACCCGTTCCAACCCAGCGTCCTTTATTGGAGTGGCTATCCCACTCCAGCAATATATTGCCCGGACGGTCAACACAGTCTGTTCCAAAGACTTTCTTGTCACTGCAAAGCACTTCGCCCTTCTGCCTGAGGACAAAATTGCCAAGACTTGAGAAATAACTAACTTCCCACTTAATTCTCGCCTTCGAAAGCACAACTTCTCTCGGTTCATTAGAGTTCAACAACAGCGACTTTCCCACTTCGCTCAAGTCATACTTGATCAGTTCTCCCGGAAGGCCTCGCTCGGCTATAATATCCTCCAGTTTCTTCGCCACATCAACGCGGACTGGCACAACATCATCTTGATACGGCCACCTTTCTGGAGTAAAGTCCGCAGGATTTACCGTCACAACGCCCGGCGTTTCCACGTCCACACGCTGTTCGCCTTCAATACGGCGCCATGGGTTATTCACATGAGGCAAATTGCCATTCAAATCCGGCAACACACCCGGAATCAAGCGCACCATAAAGCCCACTTCTGGAAGAACCGTATTTTCCGTCTTCTGGAAAAGCACATCATAATAGTTGCTGTTCTTGGCCGGTGTCACCACTATAACCGAAATCTTCGACGGATCCACAAGCTCACCAGACTTATCCTTGAACTCGAGGAACTGCATACCGTTGAGCATGCCTCCCTGGGTCGCTTCGCTAATGTACACCGTCAACTTGTTAGCATCTTCAGATACCGGTTTCACAATAGGCTTATCCGTAAGAATGGCGCCCATGCGGTCTTCAATCGCAAGGCCATCCAAACTGAGCTGGGTCATCTGTCCCGTTTCCTTGTCCATGTACGTGTAATGGTACCTGAAGGAGCCCTGATAAAGTTCCTTAGCGCCACCCGTAAAGACCTCACTCGCCATACTGTCATGGCAAATCGCGATACTCTTTTCATCTTGCATCATCATCGAAACATTTTGCGTCGATGCGATCGTATGCCAATCATCGCTGCCGAAAGACCAGGCAATCGTATCCGGGATAGTCTCGTCAAACGGCTTGTTGAACACAACAGCTATACTGTCAAGCACGCCATCACCATTGCGGTCATACGCTTCGCCAAGACTTGCAAACGGCACAGGCGGTTCTTTAAAGTGAATATTTTTCCAAGAAATCACGTTGGAAACAGCATCACCAGAAATTTCAAAACTTGCGTTCGTCACCGAGGAATCACCGACAACATAGAACTTGGCCGTTCCCGTTGAATCCGTCACCAGCCTGTTCACCCTCTGTTTTTTCTCATCGAGGAACGTCAACGGGTATGCAGTCTTCAAGTCGAGAGCCACAAAGCAATCCTTGCAAATATTTGCGATGTAGAAAACGCCCACCTTGAGCGGCACCGTGTCCGGATAAGCCACATGCGTAAGGAGCGTATCGTTCGCGCTGCCATCAAACGGGAGGCCACGCAAGCTAATTCCCGTCGGGTCAAATGTCTTGATCGAATCAGGGCTGTTAAACACATCGATAAACGCAATGTCCGGAAGCGGATACGCCGGCACGGAGAAGTAGACTTCGCTCGACTGCGTCATATCGCTAGCCAAGAAGAACTGCAACATGTAAGAGCCTGGAGCCAAAGAACGCTTGCGAACAATTTCCACCGTATCGATCACAAAGCCAGCCATGTTTTCGTCAATGTTGATCCCAGCAATGGACCCAGGCAAAAGTTCCATGCCTTCCGGCGGAATCCTGTCGTCATCGCCAAACAGCACAAACGAAGACTGCGCGGGCATCGTATCGATTTTCGCGGTACTGGAGACATCGCAACTGATCGATTCATCCATCAGCAACTGCAAAATGGTGTACTTGATCGTTCCATCAGTCGTCGCTTCTTCCACCGGGTAATACGTCTTTTGCGTCTGCAAGTTGATAGACGTACGCATTTTGAAGTTAGAACCCGTCGCATTGCGTTCCGAGAAGAAAATATGGAACGGGTATTCACGGCCTTCAATAAGCTTTAACGAAGGATCGTTCTTGCCTATCGTATCCAAATTCACGGAACCTTCCTCAGGATTGTGGCATCCACCGATATCCACGACAAGACGGTTGTTGATATACACCCACACGTCATCGTCCCCACGGAATTCAAAATATTGCCCCTTCACATACTTGAACTGGGCCGAGACCTTCATGGCAAAGCTGTAATTGTGGCGGCAACCGCTTACATTCCAGTCAAACTTCGGATTACGAACCGTCTTTGCCGAATCGAGATACTGCAAGTCGTCAATCGGATAAAATCCCGGATTGATGGAGTCATTGCAATCGCTCAACTCATTCGTAAAGTCCGCCTGCCAAAAGCCTTCATCGTCCAAGGACAAGCTAATATCGCGGCAAACGCCATTCTTGTATTCCCTGCCAGCAGCATCCTTTGCGACCACCTGCGGAATAAACCACTTCTCGACTTCACGGGCCGCCGTACACAAATGCCACGGATATTCCGAAGAATCCTTGCGGGCAGGAACACCATTCACAAGCGTATCCAGCACCATGCCTTTCACAAGCCCAGTACAAGCCTTCAACGAATCCAGTTCGCCATTCTGGTTAAGCCCATACATCGATGTATAGGGGTTTCCATAAACAATATTGCCAAAGTCCACATCAACGCTATCGTGATAGCTTTCACCCGCCCAGTCCACGACAAGTGCCGATATCTTGAGCGACGGACAAATACCAAGGATGCCCGGATATTCCGTCGTGTCGCTTGGCATGTAGCTGCGTTTCGGATTTGGATAGACCCAGACCGTATCATGCTTTGCCATCAGGGAATCCAGCGAAATCAAGGAATCAAGGTTATCCAGTTCCGCGACAACGCCCTTGCCACCATAGCGTTCCATACCGAAGGACTGCTTAAAGTAAACCTTCCAGTCCGTCGCATGCTTATAGACCGTACCTGTGTACCAACCGCAGGTATCCGTAAGCGGCCCCATCTTGATAACATCGCCTGTCGATTCAATCACCATCGAAGGAGACTGATTTTCCCACGGGCTCTTCAAGCGGATAACCTTCGGTTCCGGCGGATAAAACATTAAATCAAGTGAGCCTAGCGAAGTCGATGTATAAAGCCATGTTTCGTAAATGCCTGTCGGGAACAATTCACTTGCATGCGGGCGCGACCTATCCTCAAAATAATTACGCGGAGGCCAATCGCTCTTACCACGCGCAATCTGGACATACGTCATCGAGGAATTCCATTGCGAGGAACCGACAACAGAATCCGAAAAATCAATATGGCGCCAATACTTGTATTCTCCTTCAGAACTGAGGCCAGTCCAATCGTTCAAAACGTTGTTGATCTGAAGATAGAACGTGCTGTCACGATAAGTCGAATTTGTACGCCACGGGTGGTAAATATGCAAGCGCCTCGTTGCATCAAAGCATTCGCCTGGAGTCCCGATTTTCGTCGAGGCCACAGGACTTGCAACAGTACCATCGACAAACAGCGTATCCTGCAACTGGATAACGGATCCCAAGTCCACAAACGAGTCCCTGTCCGCCGGCACAACATACCATGGAGCCTTGTAACGCACAAAGTACGCCGTCAAGAGCGGATTCGATTCCACCATCGAAGGCGTAATCGCCCCATAGAACCAGCCGCACTTATCCTTGTCGCCCTCGTTAAAACGCATCAATATGGAATCGGTACCAAAAACAAGCTGAGGCAAAACCTTGTTGCCCCACGGGCTCTTGAACCAAACAATCTTTGAACCCGGCGCCATAAAAGACTTTTCATAGGACTTGCCCGCCGCATCTGTATAAAGCCAAATTTCCGTTTCGGTACCAAAGAACGCCGTAATTCTGTTCTTCCCGCCCGCAGTCCACGAAACGCAATTATTGTTATTGTAATTGTTGTCGTCGGTATTAGGGCAAGCCTTGAATTCAAAATCCTGCCAATCCTGGAAATCGGCAATCGTCTTGCCCTTCCATGTATAAACGTACCAATCGTCGCCTTCGCTCTGCATCATCGTCTTGGACATAGCGCCAAAACCCGGATTGTAATCCGTTACGCCACCAACAATATGCGGAGTATAACTTGAAGCCGTTGCATCATTGCGGAACGGCGATTGCAAATGGATGGTCAAATCAGCCCATGCAGAGGCCACTAATGTCAACGAAGCGACAATACCCAAACAACAGTGTTTCATTCAACACCCTCTTTATTCTGCCCACACTTTAGTCTAAAGATATATTCAATTATCTCAATTTCAAAACTCCATAAGGAAAAAAAAGCAAAAAAAGCCCGCCAGAGGCGGGCTTAATACAGTAGGCAATTTCAAGTCTAAAACAAACTATCGAAGAATCTCTATACCGTATTTTTCGTTGCGGCGGACTCCGAATGTGAACGTTTCCTCGCCCTTAGCCATGATTTCCTCATCCGAGAAAATCTTGAACTTGAACTTGGCAATATACACGCCCGTTCCAACAATACGGCCCTTTTCGCTCATGGCATCCCACATGAAGAACATGTTGCCAGCATCGCGAACGCAGTCTGTTTTATAAATAGCCGTGTCATTACATGCGAACTCCTTGCTCTTGACCCAATTCACGTACTGACCTAGGCTAGAGAAGAATTCGATTTCCCACTTTACCTTGACCTGGCTCAAGATTTTATCGTATTCAGGAGTACCCGGTTTTGGATTTCCGCCAGCATAAAGCTTAGTCGATGCATAGTCATCAAGCTGGAACTTGACCAAGACTCCCGGCAAGCCCTTTTCACGAATGATTTCCTTAAGAGTAAGCTCTGGGTCAACGCGAACTGGGAGAACATCAACCGTATCACCCGGCCACGGATTATCTTCAAACATATGCGGATTAACGGTCACAACCTTCGGACGTTCCGTCTCGAGCGGCTGTTCACCTTCGATTCTTCTCCACGGATTTTTCTTGTGCGGCGTATTGCCGAGCTTATCCGGCAAGACTCCCGGAGCAAGGCGAATCATAAAGCCGACTTCCGGTGCAATCATATCCGGAGTCTTCTGGAACAGCAATTCGAAGAAATCACTTTCAGCATCAACAGGAGTTGCAGAAAGCACATGGTACTTCGAAGGATCGACAACATTACCATCCTTATCCTTCAGTTCAATAAAGCGGATACCCGTAAGTCCCGTAGAATTGCATGATTCCGAAAGATTGATAGTCACCTTGACAGCCTTGTCCGAAATAATCTTAAGCATCGGCTTGTCAAGCATGATTGCGCCAATCTTTTCCTGGATTTTCGTATTGAGTATATCGGATTCCTGCATCGAACCTGTAGCTTCATCCGTGTAAATGTAATGGTAGAGGAATCCGCCCTCGACAATTGTCTTCACAGCACCGGTCAACACAGAATCAATCAAGCTGTCCGCTGTAATCACAACGCTAGAATCTCGAACAACTTTCTCAATCGCATCTATGGAGTAGCCATGCCATACATTGCTGCCAAAGCTCCAGGCAATCGTATCCAGGTCATGCTTTGCAAAAGCCTTGTATTCAAACGGCACATAAATGCTGTCGGGAACGCCATCACCATCGCGGTCATGAATTTCACCCGTCTTTGCAAGAGGCACTTCCGGATCCTTGAAGTTGATATTGTCCCACTTCAGCGAATTCTTGACACCGCTTACACCGATTACAGCAAACGAGCCTCCTTGAATCGGAGCATCGCCGACCACATAGAATCGAGCCCTACCCGTCTCATCCGTTTCGATGGTATAAATCTGCTGTTCAAATTCGTTGAAGAACATCATGCTAGGATTGCTCGGTTTCAAATCAAGCACCACGAAGCAATCCGTGCAAATTTCACCCCTGTAAGTGACCATGACTTCAAGGTAAGTCATTTCAGGATAACGCACATGAGTCATCAAGGTATCGTTTTCACCCTTGCGAATCACGTCGCCTCTCAAATTCTTGCCACTTGGATCAAAGGCTTTCGGCTTATCGCCATGTTTTGCGTTAAACACATCGACAAACGCAATTTCCGGAACATCGAACGGAGGAACCGTAAACTCACAGGCATCGCCCAAGCCCATATCGCTCTCCAAGAAATAAAGGAGAACATAAGTGCCCGGACTTAACGCACGCTGCTTAACGATTTCATCAATATCGATTTCAAAACTGGACTTGTCCGGATTGATGAGAATACCGGCAAAGTTCAGGCCAACGCTCAATTCCTTAGCCTCAGAAAGGTTTCCGCCATCGAGATAGAACACAGACGGAGCTTCAGTCGTATCCGCTTCTACCTTGGCCTGCGGATCGCAGCTGATAGCCTCGGCGTCCATCTTCAATTTAAGGAGGCCCTTTATATTCGCCGTATCGCTTCTATCGATAGTGGAAAGATAGGTGTTCTGCTTCTGCAAGTTGATCGATGTACGCATCTTGAAGTTAGAACCCGTCGCATTGCGTTCGGCATAGAAGATATGGAACGGATATTCACGACCTTCCTTAAGATTAAGCGTATCGAGGTCAACAGCGCCTTCTACCTTTTCATGAATACCGCCGATGTCCACGACAAGTCTGTTGTTGATAAAGACCCACACATCGTCGTCACCACGGAATTCAAAATACTGACCCTTTACGTACTTGAAGCTTGCGGAAACAGACATGGCATAGCTATAGTTATGCTTGCAGGTATCCAAGTGCCAGCCCGTACCGGTGTTCACATAGCCCGCGACATTCCAGTCGAACTTAGGATTCTTAATAGTTTTTGCTGCATCAAGATACTCAAAGTCGTCCAACGGGAAAAATCCCGGGCTTGTCGGATCATTGCAGTCGCCAGATTCGTTCGTGTAATCGGCATACCAGAAACCTTCATCGTCAAGCTGGAGTTCAATATCTTTGCACACAGAGTTCGTATATTCCGTTGTACCCACCTTCGCAACGACTTCCGGCTTAAACCATTTATCGATTTCATGGCCCGCGGCGCACTTATCCCACGGGAACTTCGTCGAATCCACACGAGCCGGGCGTCCATTCACAAGCGTTTGCTGGACCATTCCCGTAATCTTATCACCGGAATTACAAGTACTATCTCGACCCACTTTCGTATAAGAGTTACCGCCATGAGTACGGCCAAAGTCAATATCGATGCTGTCGTGATAGCTTTCGCCTGCCCAGTCCAAAAGCATTGCGGAAATCTTCATATGCGGGCAATCACCAAGACGACCTATCGGATATTTCAAGGATGCATCCGGACGGCTATAGCTCTTGTTCTTATCAGACGGGTAAACCCAAGCCGTATCGTGCTTGCTCATCAAGGAATCAAGATTAACAAGAACTTCAACGTCATTGCCCTCACGGACAACACCCGTCATATCGTACTTTTCAAGTCCGAAGCTCTGCTTAAAGTAAACCTTCCAATCTGCCGCATGCTTATAGTAAACGCCTTCGAACCAACCGCAAGTATCCTTCGAGAACGCAGACATTTTCACGACATCATTGTTTGCATCGACAACAAACGAAGTCGGCGTATTTTTCCAAGGGCTAAACAAACGCACAACCTTGCGTTCAAGCGGAGCATAAGAAATGTCCACTTCATCCATCTTGGAACTTGTGAAGAACCAGGCTTCATAAACACCGGACGGGAACAAATCGCTTGCAATAGGACGCTTATCATTAGTGAAATAGGTAATCAGTATATTCTCTTTAAAGCTACGGGTAATCTGCACCTTGGCATCCGCGGAATTCCATGCCGCCGATGAAACGACAGAATCCGGGAATGTCACAGAAAGCCAGTGTTTATAGTCTTTGTCAAAAGCAAGACCATTCAATGCAGGACCAGCAACTTTTCCACTAGTACCCGCTACAGAATCTTGCCAAACGCCGTCAATGCTCAAGTAAATCGTGCTATCTTTATAAACGCTGTTGTTGCGCCACGGATTATAAATGTGCAAAGTTCGACTGTTATCGAAGCATTCAGCGACAGTTCCCATATTCGCGCTGACCGAAGGAGTTGACAATGTACCATCAACATAGATAGTATCCTTCTTACGTTCCAGAACAGAAGCCAATTCTATAATCGATTTCTTGTCTGCAGGAACAGTCATCCACGGAGCGTTAAAACGTGAAAATACAGCCGTTTTCAGAACATGCCTATCAAGCATTTCCTGTGAAATTCCACCATAGAACCAACCGCACTTCGCCGAGTCCGCAGAATAATGCATTAAAACAGTATCTTGTCCAAAAACCATTTGCGGAAGGGCTTTATTGCCCCATGGACTCTTGAACCAGACAACCTTGGAACCCGGAGCTACAAAAGACTTCGTATAAGTTCCTGCCGTTGAATTTGTATAAATCCAAACTTCATTACTGCCTTCAAATAAATCGCGGACATTAATAGAAGCACCATCGCTCCAATCCTCACATGAAGCATTGCTAGTCGAACCATCAGGGCAGCCACTAATTCTGAAGACATCCGAGCCTTTAAATTCAGAAAGGGACTTTTTCGTTGTCCAGGAATACCAATTTTCACCCTCAGACTTTGCGATCGTCGAAGAAGTCGCCGCAACATCGGGCTTATCCGAATTAAGTACAATATGAGGAATATTTTCTGATGACGAAAAAGGTGACTGCACATGAACAGTCAAATTAGCGAACGCCGATGACGCAAAAGCGCCGAAAACACAAAAAGCTATATACAGGTGTCTCATACATCTCTCACCTTTAAGTTATTCCACACCCGTATTCGTAAATCTAAATCTTTTTTTGTAAAAAAACAAAAATATTTAAAAAAAATTAATTCCTTTGAATAAAAAATATATATAAGAAATCATTTTCCCAATTTCATGACACGAAACGACACAAAAGAGCTGCTTCTAACAAAAATTTGAATGCACAAAGCATTGATTACTTTGTATCAAAACAAACTTAAAATCCAAACATTCGTCCACGAACAACGTAATCCAAATGCCCATCGTAACCTGAGAACCGTGCAAAAGCGGGAACTGCTTGAAGAGAAACCGCCAGAAGCCGTCGCACAACCCGGCAGTTAGCGATAGTTGCTAACCGTCAGTCAGTAGATGATGGAAGTAAATCGCAAGCGGAGAGCGGGATGCGCATTTGGGGATGCGCGGAACGGGATTGTACATGAAGTTGGGGATGTGTATGCAACCCGGGATGCGCACGGGAAAGCTGGCGCGTACGCGATCC
>CAMJNF010000003.1 GCA_946407235.1 uncultured Fibrobacter sp.
GGAGTTAGGAATTAGGAGTTAGGAATTAGGAGTTAGGAATTAGGAGTTAGGAATTTTAATTCCTTATTTCGACTTCATATTAAAAAAAGTTCCTTCCGTTTTCGTCATGCTGAGTTCGAAGAACGAAGCATCCAGTTATTTCTAGTGAATAATTTTACTGGATGGGGCTAAAGCCCCAACTCCTTGGCTCGGTTATGCCCATGCAAGCATGGTCGCAACACTCGCCTTCTGAGTTGTCTTCGACTCCACTTCGTTTCGTTCAGGATGACGCAAGAATAAATCCTAGGCTTGCTCAATTTCTATTAACTTGAAGCTTGGAACTCCGAGCTACATTTTGTATCTTTCACTCTCGGTGTATGGAAAAACCGGTGTAGGGATATATCCGGTGTAATTAAGGAGTGAAAAATGAAAAAATATTTGATTTCTACGGCGCTGCTCGCTGCTAGCGCATTTGCAGCAAGCGTGACGATCAATCCGGCCTCAACGGCCCAAAAGGTCACAGGTTTCGGTGGCGCCAGCGTTTATTACCAGAGTTGGATCAAGAATCTCCCCGCAGCAGATCAAGAAGCACTTTTCGACACCGCATTCACGGGTCTTAACATTTCCTTGCTCCGCGTGGGAAACTGGTACCAGGACGAAGATATTACGAAAGTTCAGGACGACATCGACATTGTCAAGGCAGCAAAGACTCGCCTCGGCGACCACATGAAAATCCAGATGTCCAGCTGGTCTGCACCCGCAAAGCTCAAGCCGAGCGGCAACTTGAACGGTAAAATAAACGGTCAAAAGATCAAGAGCCAAAATACCCTTAAGACCTCGAACAATGACCCGTATGGCAAATACGTCTACAGCGATTTCGCCAACTGGTGGAAGAAGAGCCTCGAAGCTTACAAGGCTGCCGGCATCTCTCCGGACTACATTTCTCTCCAGAACGAACCGGACATGGAAGCCGATTACGAAGAAACACTCTTCGAACCCAAAGAAACCAATGAAATCGCAGGCTACAAGGAAGCCTTGAACGCCGTCTACGATGCCGTGAAGGGACAGACCAAGCTGATCGGCCCGGAACCGCTCGGCATTGGCTACAGCAACTTTGAAAAGTACGCCAAGGAACTCGATGCAAGTAAGCTCGACGGCTACTCCTACCACCTTTATCATGCCGGTGACGGAAACGACAACTCCGGCAACAACTACCTCGATCCGGAAAACTTCCGCAAGCCGATGAAGGCTATCGCCGATGTCTACGGCAAGGGCGACAAGCCCATCATCATGACGGAATTCTGCCCGATGCTTGACGAACCGCGCGAAAAGGACATGCTCGGTCTCGCTCAGATCATGCAGATCGGCTTTACCGATGGTCGCCTCTCCGGCTACATCGCCTGGCAGCTTTTCTGGGGTTACCATTCCCAGATGATCGGCGTTTGCCCGGGTGCAGGTTGGGACCTCGATGGCAGCGGCAAATACGTTTGCGACGAAGCCGGTTTCAAGATTTTCCCGGAATACCACGCCATGCGCCACTTTTCCAAGTTCGTGAATCCGGGTGCAAGCGTCATCGCCTCCTCGACTGCCGATGCAAACCTCAAGACGGTAGCCTTCCTCAGCGCAAACGGCGACTCGATTTCTACAGTTATCATCAATACGGGTAGCACCGCCATCCAGCTCGACAACCCGGCCATCGCAGGCTACGGCCTCATTACCGCCGTGCAGTCCAAGGAAAACGGCCTCAAGAGCAAGAACATTTCTGTTGCAGCATGCACCGTTCTTCCGGCCCGTTCCATCACGACACTCGTTTACAAGAAGGGCGCAGCCGCTTCCACTGTCGCAACATGCAAGGACGAAACAAGCGACTCCAGCTACGTCGAACCGATTATCGTTCCGACCGATGACGTCGTGATTGTCGATTACACCGCAACGACCGATGTTTCTGGCTGGCAAGCCATGGATGACAAGCTCTCCGCAGTCTCCTACGGCACCACAGCTATTGACGGCATCGCCGGTTACGCCAGCGTTCCGCTCGCCGGCTGCGACCAGTCCGAAGAAACCTGCGGTTACCAGAACCAGCTTTTGAACATCAGCGCCGAAGGCGCCAAGGCACTTGCCTCTTGCGCAAGCCTCGTCATCACAATGCGTAGCCAGGGCACTTCTGATGCTTACGTGAACGTGGGCGGTGCAGCAGGCGGCAGCTGGGTCGATTACGAATATGGCAAGCTCGCAGCAGGTTCCAAGTGGAGCGAAACTAAGGTTTCCCTCAAGAAAGAAGGCGAAAACGGTTCTACCGCCCTCACCTTCAATAGCGAATCTGCCGGAATTTACATCGCAAAGATTGTTGCCACAGGCTGCACTGGCACTGGATCGGCAATCAAGATGACCCGCCGCAGCACGATCAACAATAGCAAGGCCCAGACCATGATTTTCGACATGAACGGAAACCTTGTTTGGAAGGGTCTCAAGAGCGAAGCTCTTAACGAAAACGGAACGATTAAGCCAAGCCTCCGCCAAGGCGCCTATATCTTGAAAACATCTAACAGCGCTCAACGAGTTTTCAAGAAGTAAGTCTTAGCAGGCAGAACTTCTAGCTTAAGAATTCCAAGTTCAAAATCATTGAAAAACGGCTCGCGAAAGCGGGCCGTTTCTATTTAACATTCGCTTTTTTTCAAACGTAAAAGGCACCTGGTGGAGGACCCAGGTGCCTTTGGAGCTATTATGTAAAGTTTATTGATTCTGGTATCACCAGTTGATCGTCATTATTCTTCTCCGGCAGGATTAGTTTCTGTCACGCAACGAACTGTAAATCCGTACATTTCGTTAGTCGGCTTGACTTCAGCCTTATCCATAGCCGTGATCATCATACCATAAGCCTGCTCATCATCGGTCGTTGTTACAACTTCATCGCTAGACCAGAAGTAAGCGTACTTGTCGGAATTAACAACATTATTACCATTAACATTGTAGTATCCAACGTTCTTGAAATCGAAACCTATATCGGCGAAGCCTTTTTCATTTTCAGGGCTTTCACCAGCAGCCTTCAACATTTCAAGTTCAGCCTTCGTCGGTAATCTCCAACCAGCAGGGCATGCTCCGCTTGTCTTGTCCTTTTCAACAAGATCAAGGGCTTCAATTTCTTCTTCGGTCATAGTCGCTCTAAAGTCACCTATACCCATTGCGGAATTCCAAGTGTAATAGCGACCTTCAGCAGCTTCGTAGTTTTCAAAGACCTTCTCTTCGTAATTGACCTCACCCATGACCTGGTCAAGAGAACGACCATCATCATCCTTGTTGCTCTTGACCATCGGCAATCTGTATTCAAAGGCAAGGTTTTCGTTCATCCACCAGATATCGATACCTTCAATCTTTACATATTTATAGAGATGATTATCGCGGATATCGCAGAATTTCTCAGTATCGATATAGGTCTTAGAACCACACCACTTAGCCTTTGCACTACCTTGGTTACAAATCGTCTGGAGAGATTTGAGGCTGGCATAGAACTTCTTCAAGTCGACAACATCGAATCTTGCCGGAGTTTCTCCAATCAAGTTACCAAAGAGCGGTTCATCTCCTGCTGCAACTTGCGGAGCTTCGCTAGAAGATGATGAAGATTCGAGCACCAAACCGAATTCGTCATACACTTCTTCAAGTGCTTCAAGCTGATCCTTGCAGTACGTATAGACAGAGTCGGTCTTTCCGTCAAATGCAAAGTCGCAGAACTGGTTCTGACCAAATTCCTTGCCTCCGCACTTCGGAGTCACGATGCCGTTCCAGCAGAATTCTCCGTCCTTAACAGCACGAGTGGTAACGTATTCAAAATTACCGTTCTTCAGTTCCTTATATTCAGCGCACTTAGAAACAACCGCGCCATTTACACAAGCCTGAGAACTAATGGCATACGTTTTACCATCGCACTTGTCATAGAGTTTGCCGAGAACGCAGAACTTGACAGCCGGATCATAGGAGGCGTCACCGCACATAGCCTTGTAGAGAGTAATCGTATTAGCGTCACCGCATTTCACTTCTACAATACCATCTTCCTTTTCCGTGGATACACAGTTTGTACCTGTAGCACCATTTTCAGCACTCCAGACAGTTCCGATGAGTTCATTATTACAGAACATTTGGATACCGCTCTTACCAGTAACTTCATCGGTAACAGCCTTGGCACTACAACTTGTTCCATTATCACCATTCCAAACGGTTCCTGATGTTCCGTCAGCACAGTCCATCTGGAGTCCCATTTTTCCAGCCTTATCCGCCGTTTCCTTGACGGTACACCCCTTACCATCGAGAATCGTGGATTCCTGATCGCCACACTTGACGACAATACCGTATTCAGAGCGGTTCGTTGTGCAAGATGCTCCCGGAGCGCCATTTTTCAAGACACCCATTTCCTTGCCACCGCAAAATACATTATAGCCATCCGTAATAGCTTCTACAGTACAGCTAGTACCCGTCTTACCGGTAGCACCCGTAGCGCCAGTTTTACCCGTAGCACCGGTTTTACCCGTAGCACCAGTTTTTCCATGTAACAACACACCTACAGAATCCCCTCCGCAAAGCACCTTATAGCCAGTGTTGTTCGTAAGCGACTGAACTTCGCAGCTTGTCCCATTCAAGCCATTAGTACCATTAACACCATCAGCCCCGTCTTCGCCAGAACACGCAGCCAGTCCAAGCATGAGAGCGGCACAGCCCGCTACTCCAAGGATTTTGTTATGCATAATTTGCTCCCTTGTTAATTTTCTCCAATCTTCGTGAATTACATTCACAAATCAAAGTTTACATTAATTTTACGAAAATAGTTAACAAAAGCTTACAATAATTATACCAACTTGGAATATTATTTCAAAAATCTTTCAAAATAAATACAAAAAGCTTTCGATTGTAAAAAAAAATCCCACACTAGAGAAAAGTGCGGGATTTATAAAAGTGCGGGATTTATAAAAGTGCAGGATTTATAAAAGTGCAGGATTTAAAAAGAAATCCGTTTTTTAAATACGCTTAAGCCCAGTTTTCGGCCTTGAGTTCGCGGCCCCAGATTTCCTTGACCACGTCTTCGACCTTGCGGTTTTCGAACAACATCTGATAGACGGCTTCGACAATCGGCATTTCGACACCGAGCTTCTTGGCGAGCGCGCGTGTGCTGCGGCAAGTCGGGACACCTTCAGCAATCATCTTCATGCCAGCAAGCACCTGGTCGAGCGTTTCGCCCTTACCAATGTGTTCGCCCACATAGCGGTTACGGCTATGCTGGGAAAGGCAAGTCACAATGAGGTCTCCCATGCCGGCGAGACCTGCGAACGTTTCGGACTTTGCACCGAGAGCACGTCCCAAGCGGCACATTTCAGCCTGACCGCGAGTGAGGATTGCAGCGCGAGTGTTGTCGCCAATCTTGAACTTGCCGCCAGCTTCGAGGCCATAAAGTACACCGGAAGCAATGGCAATCACGTTCTTCACGGAACCGCAGAGTTCCACACCGACAATGTCGGTCGAAGTATAAACGCGAAGGTAAGAGCAGCTCATAGCCTTCTGCACAACCTTTGCAGAATCTTCGTTCACGCAAGCAGCGACAATGGCTGTCAGCACGTGGCGGCTCACTTCTTCGGCGTGAGACGGACCGCTAAAGGCGACCATTTTGTCTTCGGTAAGCCAAGGCACCTTTTCGAGGATGACTTCGCTCATAAGCTGGTCCGTGCCTTCGAGAATACCCTTTGTGGCGCAAACGACAATCGGTTCCTTGCCCTTTTCCGGAGTCCAAGAGCCAAGATTTGCAGCAACGCCTGCCATAAACTGCGACGGGACGACGATAAGAACCATGTCGCAGCCTTCAAGAGCGGCGTGCATGTCAGTCGTGTATTTAAAATCAGCCGGGAAAATAACGCCAGGGAGCTTGTCCTTGTACTGGTGTTCGGTGGAGAGAAGGTCTACTTCTGCTTGAGAATTGGTCCAAAAAGTAAGTTCGTTCTTGTTCTCGTAAACAACTTGGCCAAGCGTAAGACCCCAGCCACCGGTACCTAAAACTGTAACTTTCATAATATCATTCCTAGTTAATAGTCTATAGTCATTAGTCAATGGTTAACATTGCCAAAAATCATTGCCGCATATAATCTATAATATTTTACGGAATTGCAGCCATCAATATTCAAAAAATGTAAGCACACATAGGCTCTTATCGCTGGCACCCCGTACTTGTTACAGGTTCACTCTTATGCAGTCCCGAAATGGTGATGCCGGCACAAAGGCCGGCATGACAATGCAAACAATCCGTTCCTCAAAGCGAAGCGAGCTCAAAGGCACAACGTGCCGACCCCATAGCCCACATCCTACTTACTTCTTGCGTTTGGAGCCAAAGCCGTTTTCAGTGCCGTTAAGAAGGCGCTTGATGTTCGACTTGTGCTTCACAATGACGAACACAGCGACAATCACAGCGAGAATCATCTGGCCGAGGTTGATGCTTTCGAAGTAGTATTCCGGGCAGAAATAACCGAACACAGAGAGTGCGCCGAGCAAACCGCAACCAAAGATGCTACCGACAGACACGTATTTCGTGGTGACCGTGAGGAGAATCCAGAGAGCAAATGCGCAAAGGACCGTGAGCGGGGAAATTGCGAGGAACACGCCGAGGGCAGCGAGCACTCCCTTACCACCGCGGAAACCGGCAAAGCAAGTGAAGCTGTGACCAAGAATCACAAGAAGACCTGCAACGAGCGGCACCCATGCACTATAATCGGCGCCACCTGCAGCAACCTGGGCTTCGCACATTTTCTGAGCGATAAACGGTCCAAAGAAGCCCTTCAAAAGGTCTAAGAACACAACCGGGAGAGCAGGCTTCCAGCCGAGCACGCGGAATGTATTCGTGAGGCCCGCATTCTTGGAGCCATAGTCACGAATGTCAAAGTCCTTACCTTTCGCGAGTTTTGCGATCCATATGGCGCTGGGGATCGACCCCAGCAAGTACGCTATTGGAAGACTCAGTAAACTGTTCAAGTTCTTCATCCTTTCTGAGAGTTAACTTTCTATCGAAATTCAAGCGGAGGGGTGCACCCTGCAACTGGAATTCATCATAAAACTTTTTGAGCAAGTAGCGCTTGTACGATTCATCGACAAGTTCCGGCGTGCGGGTTTCGATGTCAATGACCGGCGGTTCCACCATGATCTGGCAAGCGCGGGTAAGCATCACAACACGGCCATTGTGACTCGGAGGTGCTTTCTCCTGCAAGAAGTTTGCAAAGCTTTCAGCAACGCGGTCACGACCAAGCACGCGACGGCAGTTGGCATAGACAGTCTGGATTGCCTGAATCACGCGGCCAACACGCTGGCCTTCTTTTGCGCTGATTGAAAGAATCGGTACAAATTCAAGCATCGGTTCGCGTTCGAGAAGTTCCTTGACCATGTGGTCAAACGACTTGTCGCTCTTGTTCGGGAGAATATCCCATTTGTTCAAAACCACAACGAGGCCCTTACCGGCCTTGCGGATTTCCGTAATGATGCGGTAGTCCTGGATTTCCATGCCGCGCGTGCAATCGACCACGAGCACAGACAAGTCGGAACGGCGAATACTTTCGAGCGTACGCATGTTGCTAAACACTTCGACTTCATCTTCGACACGAGCCTTTTTACGAAGGCCAGCGGTATCGGTGACTACAAACTTTTGTCCGTCAACGACAAAGTCACAGTCGATAGAGTCGCGAGTGGTTCCCGGAATATCCGAAACAACGGCACGTTCTTCGTTCAACAAGCGGTTGAGGAGCGTGCTCTTGCCAGCGTTCGGGCGACCAAGAATCGCAAAACGCACTGGGCGTTCTTCGCGGCGTTCGCCACGCACCGGAGTCGGAAGCACGGAAACAACTTCATCCAAAAGCGAAAGGCAAGCATAACCAGTCAAAGCACTAATGGTGCGCGGCTGACCAAAGCCGAGTTTGAGGAATTCGTAGCTTTCCTGGCGGTCGCCCTGCAATTCGCTCTTGTTCGCGACGAGGATGACCTTCTTGTCGAGCTTGCGGATGAGGCGTGCAAACTGCTGGTCAAGCTTGGTAATCCCCACGCGGATATCGACCATGAAAAGCACAAGATCGGCTTCGTTCACGGCGTTAAAAATCTGGGCACGGACGCTATCGGCCAAGACGTCAATCGTATCGTCGGGCAAGAATCCACCCGTATCGACTACTGTAAATTCATGACCCTTGTAAATCGCATTCTGGTAATGACGATCGCGAGTAACGCCATCGCGGTCACTCACCACGGCAGCACGGCGGCCAAGAATGCGGTTGAAGAGGGAGGACTTTCCAACGTTCGGACGTCCAATAATGCAAACTATAGGTAATTTCATCGGGCACAAATATAGAAATTGTGTCTAGGGGGTGGTAGCGCCTACGGCGCTTTAGTGATTAGTGGTTGGTGATTAGGATTGCAATAAGAACTTTCCCTTTACATCCCTGATTACTAACCACTGTTTACTAACCACTGCCTACTTCCTACTTCCTACTAACCTCTGTTAATTTCTTATTGCATAATTTTTTATCTAGAATAATATATCTTTGTAGTGTATTATTTAGAGTTTTTCCCCACAGGTGGGAAGGACATAGTGAGGTTATTTTGGCTTCCATAAACGGAAAGACGGAAACTCTTTGCATATTCGGGCATCCGGTTGCACACAGCAAATCGCCCGCCATGCACAACGCCCTTTTTGACGCCCTTGGCATCAATGCGGCATATCTCCCCTACGCCCCCGAACCCGAAAATTTTGCCAAAGCTATTGAAGGCTTCAAGGCGATGAAGTTCCGCGGAGCAAATGTCACCATTCCCTACAAGACGGAATTCTTCAACGCAGACGGTTCTGCGCATCTTGTCGATGAACTTTCTGAAATTTCGAAGTTCACCGGCAGCGTGAACACGCTCTACTGGAAAGACGGGATTGTCGGCGGGACTCTTTGCGGAACGACAACGGACCCATACGGTTGCGTTCGAAATCTCGAAGAGAATGGCGTGAATCCGTCAAACAAGAAAATTGCGCTACTCGGGAACGGAGGAGCCGCCAAAGCAATCGCCTTTACGCTTGTAGAACAACAGAACAATCTCACCATCGTTTGCCGCACCAAGGAAAAAGGCCAGGTACTTGCCGATGGTTTAAACCAAGCATTTGCAAACAAATCGACGCCGGTCCAAGTTGCCACTTTTGCCGACTTTGCAAGTATTTCTGCAAACTTCGACATCATCATCAACGCAACCTCGGTCGGCATGAGCCCGAATATCGACGAATCTCCGCTTACCAGCGATAGCCTCCACAAAAGCCAAGTCGTTTGCGATATCGTCTACACTCCCCCACGTACCAAACTCTTGCAAATGGCCGAAGCGAACGGCTGCAAGGTCGTCACGGGCGAAGGAATGCTAGTCCACCAGGGGCTCGAAAGCTTTAAAAAATGGTTCCCGAAAGAAACCGAAAACAAAACAAACGAAGAACTTACTGCGATTATGCGCAAAGGAATGCAGGGCTAAAATGAAGAAGCATCTATACTTTACCGGATTTATGGCCAGCGGCAAGAGCCGTACAGGTCGCGCCCTCGCAGACCGCCTCGGACGCCCGTTCATCGATACAGACAACGTCATTGTAGAACGTGCCGGCAAGTCTATTAACGAAATTTTCGAGCAAGAAGGCGAAGCCGCTTTCCGCAAAATGGAACGCGATGTGATTGCAGAAATTGCAAAGAGCGAAAAGCCTCTCGTCGTTTCTCTTGGCGGTGGAGCCCTCACGCAGGCCGAAAACTTGAAAGTCATCCGCGAAAACGGAACGATTATCCGTTTGTGGGCAAAGCCCGAAGTGCTTTCGGAACGCATCGGCCGCAAGAACACGCGCCCGCTCTTGGCCAATCTCTCGGACAAAGAACGCCTCGAGAAAATCAAGCAGATGCTGAAAGACCGCGAAAAGAATTACGCCAATGCGGACTTTAGCGTCGAAAGCTCGAACGACTATTCCGAAACGCACGTGACCGAACGCATCATGCACATGCTCAAGTTCTGGGAAAATCACGCACTGGACGTGCACCCGAGCGAAGGCAACAGCTATCCGATTTTCATCGGCAAGAATATTATCCCAGATGCAGCCATCATGCTTGAAGGCTTGCGTCTCGCGCCGACTTATGAATTCCTCATTTGTACAGACACGACGATTGCAAAAGAACAGAACACAAAGCTTTCTGAACTTCGTGGACAAGCCGGCCGCTGCCCGGTATTCAAGTTCCAGGCTGGCGAAGGTCACAAGACACTTCACAACTTGAACCAGCTTTACAGCTTTATGTTGCACCGCGGCTACACCCGCAAGAGCTGCCTTTTGCAGTTCAGCGGTGGCGTTGTTGGCGACATGGCGGGCTTCGGGGCCGCCACCTACCAGCGCGGCATTCCGTTTGTTCAGTTCCCGACAACGCTCTTGTCGATGGTCGACAGTTCCGTTGGCGGAAAAGTCGCCGTTAACCACGCCGAAGGCAAGAACATGATTGGTGCATTCTACCAGCCGAAGGCGGTCGTTTGTGACATTTCTGTGCTGAACACGCTCCCCCCGACCGAATACCTTGCTGGTCTTGCCGAAATCGTCAAGTACGGCGTGATTTATGATGAAGAATTCTTCACCTACCTCGAAAATAACGTTGAAAAGATTAAATCTCACGACTTTGACGTCTTGAAGCACATGATTTTCCGCAGCTGCCAAATCAAGGCCGAAGTGGTCGGAATCGACGAAAAGGAAGCAGGTCTCCGTGCCATCCTCAATTACGGTCACACGTTCGGACATGCGATTGAAAAGCTCACCCATTACGAGCTTTACAGCCACGGGATTGCAGTTTCTTTAGGCATGCGCGTTGCAGCACGAGCCGCAGTACTCCTCGGAAAGCTCACCGAAGCGGACGAGAAGCGCCAAAACGCACTTTTGGATACGCTCGGATTCCCGAAGTCTTACAACGTGAACGTCGAAGCAGCATGGGCTGCCATGGCCGTCGACAAGAAGGCCGAAAAGGGAACCCGAGTTTACATTTTACCTACAAAGATTGGAACGGTCGAAAAAGTTTGTAATATTGATAAGGGTATTATTGCAAACGCTTGGAAAGCCATCCAAGTAAGTGAGGTTTAGGATGAGTATCTTGGTTACCGGAGGAACGGGATCACTTGGGTTCAGTATTTTATCTAACTTAAGCGGCACCAATCACGAACTATACAGTTTTAGTGACGAGCTTCCGCAACCGTGGCAAAAGGTCGAGGGGGTACAGTACCTTACCGGAGACCTGTTGGATTTCAGAAACGTCCAGGAAATGATTCAAAAAGTTTCCCCGACGCATATTTACCATTTGGCAAGCCAGTCTTCTGTAGGCCTAAGCTACAAGAAGCCCTACGAAACGCTCAACATCAACTTGCTTGGCACACAAACGCTCCTCGAAGCCGTGCGCCAGGTGGTGCCCAAAGCAAAGGTTTTGCTCCTGAGCAGTAGCGAAATCTACGGCCGCACAGAACAGCAATTGACCTATTTGCACAAGGAAACGGACCCTCCTAACCCACTGACTCCGTACGCCACCTCTAAGGCTTGTATGGAAATTCTAGGGAACCAGTTCCGCAACGCAAACGGACTCCACGTTGTATTTGTTCGCCCATTCCACTTTACAGGCCCGCACCACAGCCGCCGCTTTGTAATCCCTTCCATTGCCTACCAGCTAGTGAAGATAAAGTATTACGGAGCCGAACCGGTTATTTACTCGGGAAGCCTCGATGTGAGCCGAGACGTTGTTGACGTGCGTGACGTCGCCCGCGCCGCCATCCAGATTTTGAACACAGCCGAATCCGGCGAAGCATTCAACATCTGCTGTGGAAAATCCTACACATTCCGCGAACTCGTGGAAATGCTCGTGGATATTTCTGGCGTAAGCGTAGACTTTAGATTTGATCCGGGTTATGACCGTAGCAACGATATTCCGCTGTTGATTGGCGACCCCACAAAGATTATGGCTCTCGGCTGGAAACCTATGATTTGCATGGAAGACTGCCTCTCGGATTTGTTCAACGAGATGGTCGTTCGCCGCCGCGTGGAGCTTAAAATGGGCATGGGCCGCGACTTGCGCTTGTAATTTAGCCCCCTAAATTGCGGTTCATCTAAAATAATCGCAGTTCAGCGAAAATTTGATACAAAGCAGTTCCACATGAGCTGCTTTTTTTTATTTTTCCGAGTATGAGATTACAAATAAAAAATTTTGCTTTCACAATTTGCGCCCTGCTTGCATTTTCTGCAGCAACTCACGCCGCTGATGTCGTTGCACCGACCGGGGCTGATCGCGCCTTGACCGTTACAGACTTCATGCCGCACAAGGCTACTTCTAAAGAATTCAACGAAACGTGGAGCTACCAGTTCGTGTTTGACAATGGGACACGCGCTTTCGTGAACTATTCTCTCCTGAACGTTCCAGGCTCTGGCCGAAAAATCGGCTGCGACTTGAGTTTCTGGAACTTCAAAGGAAAAACCTATTCCGTTGGCCGCCAGTACCCACCTGAACGCCTCGTGGCAAACAAAGAAAAGGCTACGATTGACATCAAGGGCGAATACTTGCTCCAAAACGCACCAGGCAAAGGTCACCATGTGCTTTACAGCGCCGACAAGGGCGGAAAGTTCCTTTTGGACGTAACTTTCGAAAGCGCCGTAGCGGGTATGGTTCCCGGAAATGGCGTTTGGACTTACGGCAAGGAAAAATTTGCTCAGTACATTCACATTCCGTTCGGTCGCGTGACGGGTAAAATAGCCTACAACGAAGATACCTTGACGGTAAAGGGCTACGCTTACATGGACCAGACTTGGCAAACCGCGCAGGCTACAGACATGGCCGCCCGCACCATCAACTTTAGCACGAGCGAAAAATCCCCGATGCATGCCGGCCGTATTTCGCTTACAACCGATGGCCAACTCATGGGTTACGCATTGTTCAACGGACCGCAAGGCATGAAGGTCGCCATCCCGGCAAAGATCAAAGAAGGCGGCACCGATTACAACGGCAAAAAATTCCCGAAAACGACTTTGTCTTTTGAATGGAAGAACGGCGTCCCGGCACTGGTATTCCCCGTGAACAAGGTGCTGCAAAAGGCCTCGCTCCTCGACAAGATTGATGGCTGGCTTGCAAAGAAGGCCATGAAGATTGCCGCCGGAGGCGAAGTGCTGTTCTACCGCGGAAGAAGCCAAAACGGCATGGGCAAAAAGATTGACTGGGCTATCACAGGGGTCAAGGACTAATGACAAAATTTAGGCCCTGTATTGACCTGCACGATGGCAAGGTTAAGCAAATCGTCGGAAGTTCGCTTTCCGATAGCGGTGCTGGACTCAAAACGAATTTTGAAACAGACCGTTCATCATCTTGGTTTGCAGAACTCTACAAGAAAGATGGAATAAAAGGCGGGCATGTGATTATGCTCGGCAAGGGAAACGAGAGCGCGGCAAAGGACGCGCTTTCGGCGTATCCAGGGGGACTCCAAGTCGGTGGTGGGATTAACGCCCAGAACGCGATGGAGTACATCCAAGCAGGCGCATCGCATGTAATCGTGACAAGCTGGATATTCCCGGAAGGCAAGCTCGATCGCGAACGCTTGGCAGAACTCGTGCGCACTGTGGGCAAAGAGCATTTAATCTTGGACCTGAGCTGCAAGCGCACGGGAATCGTTGACGGCAAGCCTCAATGGAAAATTGCGACAAACCGTTGGCAGACAATTATCGATATTGAAATTACCAAGGAAACGCTTGAAGACCTCGCTAAGAGTTGCGATGAATTCTTGGTTCACGCAGCCGATGTCGAAGGCAAGCAGCAGGGCATGGACGATGACTTGATTCGATTCCTCGCCAAAAACAGCCCGATTCCTGTAACATACGCGGGTGGTGCAAAATCGCTTGAAGACTTGGTACATTGTAAAGAAATTTCGAATGGCAAGATTGACCTCACCATTGGTAGTGCATTAGACTTGTTCGGTGGCAAAGGAGTGAAGTATGACGACTGCGTCAAGTTCAACAAAGCTCAAGGCTAGCGACAAGCTCGATTCTCGCCCGGCAATTTTTGGTCGAAAGGTAACAAGTACCTTCCGCAAGATGTTTTCGTTTGACCACAGACCGCCCGGAAACATCCGCACCTGCTGGATTCCGCCTCTCGTTTTCTTGACACCGATTATCAACTTGCCAAGGCTCCTCAAATTGCGTTTCTATCTGAAGAAGGAACGCATGCAAAGAGACCCAAGCGATGTTCGCATCCTGTTTTACTCGGACAATCTGGACGAGACAAACGGCATTGCCAATAACTTGAGAAACGTGATTCCGTACATGCGGAGCCACGGCATGAAGGCTTACCTCGCTGGAAGCGCTTTCAACACTCGTCCTTGCGGGGTTATTGAAAACGGATATTGTGTATTGTTGCCGCGCTTGTTCAGCATGGAACAGCTCGGTTATGCCAACAGCGAACTTGCGATTCCACGCATTTCACCGGCCCTTCGTTTGCTCAAGCGCTACCCCATCGACATGATTGAGCTTGAAACGCCGAGTCCTGGCGCATGGGTTGTAGCCCTTTGCGGATGGCTTGCTGGCATCAAGGTATTCAGCCATTACCGTACCGACGTGCCCACTTACGCCAAGACACTCGTGAAAGCAAAGTGGATGCACACGTACGTTCTCTGGCTCATGCGCATTTTCTACTGGATGGCACGCCCGGTCATTAGCCCGTGCGAAGACTATGCTGACATTTTGAAAAAAGATTTAAAAGTCCCAGCAAATCAGGTGCAGATACTCCCCCGCGGTCTCCCGCTTGAAAAGTTCTCGCCAGATTTACGTGGCAAGGGCGCTTGGGAAAAGTTCGGCAATGACCGCAGTCAACGCAAAGTGCGTTTTGCGTTTATCGGAAGAATTTCGAAGGAAAAGAATCTGGAATTCTTGAACTCCGTGTGGGAAAAGTTTTCGGCAAAGTACGATGACGTAGAACTCATGTACGTGGGCTACGGCTGGTACCTTGAAGAAATCAAGAAGCAGTTCCAGGACAATCCGAGCGTTTGCTTTGCTGGCGAACAGGGCGGCGAGATGCTCGCAAGCCTTTATGCGGATGCAGACTTTTTCTTGTTCCCGAGCACAACGGATACATTCGGAAACGTGGTCGTAGAAGCGATGTCCACCGGAACACCAGCCATTGTAAGCAATTACGGCGGTCCGAGAAGCATCGTTCAAGAAGACAACAAGTGCGGACGCATTTTGCCGATTGACGAAGCGAAGTGGTTTGCAACGTTGGAAGAATGCCGAAGCATCAAGCTCGAACAGCCGGAAGTTTACGAACAGATGCGAATCGACAGCCACAAGCGCAGCGAACGCTACACGCTCGAAAGCTCGACCAAGACGCAGTTCGAATTCTTCAGGAAGCTCAAACGCGAGACGTACGGGATTTAATTAGGAGTTCGGAATTAGGAATTCGGAATTAAAAAAACTGCGCGAGTGGTTCAGAGCGAATGCGGCGGAATTGCCGTGGAGACCCACAGATTTGGATGCGCCACGTGATGCGTATGCAGTATGGATCAGCGAGACAATGCTCCAGCAGACGCAAGTTTCAACGGTCAAGGATTACTTTATCCGCTGGATGGAACGATTCCCTAATATAGAGACGCTAGCGCAAGCCGATGAAGCAGAAGTCTTTAAATATTGGCAAGGCCTTGGGTATTACAGCCGCGCAAGGAATATTTTAAAGACCGCGAAAATCGTATGCGAAGAAAATTCACTGGATCACCTCCCTCACGATGTTCGGTCGAGGAAGACTGCTTGTGGGGATGTTCCGAGAAAGACGGGATTGCGCAAGATGCCCGAAACGCGCAAGGAATTGGAAGCGTTGCCAGGGATTGGCGCGTACACAGCCGGAGCAATCTTAAGCCTTGCATACCACCAGCGCGAAGCGATTTTAGACGGGAATCTCGTGAGAATTTTCAGCAGACTATACGAGCTGGATTTTTTGCCGACAGATAAAGTCAAAGAAAGGAGATGCCCAATTAAATCGGGCATGACAGAAAAATCTTTCTCCGAGATTTATTGGGAATATGCACGGGAGGTTGCCAACAGCCCCAAAGCATACATGCACAACGAAGCGCTAATGGAACTTGGGCGAACAGTTTGCAAAACAAAATCGCCTCTTTGCGAAGCCTGCCCTCTTAACAAAGAATGTCGCGCGTTCTTGGATGGCCGCACAGCAGAATTTCCGCCAACGAAAAAACGCACCGAAAAGAATTGGCACGGAACGGTTCTTGTCGTAGAAAGTTCAGACGAAAAAATTCTCGCTGTAAGCGGTGGTCAAAAATTTTTAGAGGGTCAACTATCGCTCCCGCATTTTGAAAGCACTCGTAATGCAACAATAGGACTCCCTGCTAAAGCAGAAGATTACATCAATGCAGACGACATCGAATCCTTTAAGCATTGTGGAACTTTTCGCCACAGCATTACCGTACACAAAATCGAATGCGATGTACTTTATATAAAATTAAATAAAAAAGCGAAAATTGCAGCCACAATTACAACAAGCATCAATTCCGCAATCAATGCCAAATTTGAATGGATAGAAAAAGCGAAAGTCTTTGAGACCTTCGCCAATTCATTCAGTTTAAAAGCACTGAAAAAAGTATTTTCTACTTGACTAGCAAACGTTAAAAAGCTTTCTTGGCGGTGCAGAAAAAGCGAACGCGACTGTAATCACCATTCGGAGTTTCAATCACTTCATCACCAAGCGCCTGAACAATAGTCCCCGCCAAAGACAGCCCCCACTTCGGGAAACGTTGTTCAAAAGTAGCATCCCAATACCAATCGCCCTTCACAACATACGGCTCTCTAGAACGGAGATTCCACTCAGCATCACTTCTATAGCGCAAAGAATGTGAAATTCGGAAAGTCTTTTTAATAAGCCAATCGGCATTGAACGAGACAAAGAATTCCGACGGGTTGACTTCAAAGCGTTTTTCTTTGCCATCAATGCGCTCAAAACCTGTGAGAGCTGTAAAGTTGAACATTTCCTTATACCAAAGTTTCAACCAAAATTCACCCGTAACGCCCTTTATCCAGGAGTTAATGCGAGCTACGTCTCCATGACGGAACGTATAAAGCCCATCATCAACAAACTTTTCTACATCGAAAGTTTCCGCACCGTGTTCCGCCCAAAAACTTCCGCGCAGACCAAAGCCAAGGAAATTCGTAAGAGAATCTTCGAAACGGACATAGCCTTGCAATAAGTTCATGCGACCCGAGGCAACCAAAGAAATTGTATCGCCATCAAAATATTCGTGCGTATCGGCAATCGGGTTCAAACGAGTTCCCGAAATATTTTTTGCACCAAAAGTAACATTCATCTTTTCAAGAACAGGCAACTGGTACTCAACGCTATCCTGCACAAGCCAATCACGATCATTAACGCCAAACATTACATCGAACTTGAGTTGATCCATCGGCTTAAAGCGCATTTCGAGGAACGGCCACAAGACTCGATCATTATCCAATCCTGTATAAACAACGCCATCATCATTAACAAAGCGGAAAGCCAGCCCCGCAGAAAGCTGCAACATGCCGCGCTTACAATTTTCGCCACAATTATAAACAACAGAGCCATTTACTTCTTTACGCTCTCCAGTTTCCTTTTTCTTGACATTCTGAAATTCGGCATTCTCAAATACGAGAGTCGCAGAAAAGTCACCGACATCAGCACGCGCTTCAACACGAGGCTTGTAGCGCACAGGAATCCATCTAGAGCTTTCTGTAAAGAACCAAATGTACTCCATTCCGGCAAGCAACGAAGCATTTATAAAATCGTTCGTATAGCCGAGTCCACCGTAAGCAGAACTAAACATCGGCCAGTTTTCGCCAAAGAACGCAAAATTGTCATCAACCACTTTATTTCGGTAGTGATCTCCCGAATAAAAGCAATAATGGTCATCTTGGAACAGACGGAAAGTCGCCCATAATCCATGGAACATCGGTGTACGGACACCAACTTCCAAAATAGGAGTTCTATTTGTAGGGCGATCACCGACATCCGTAATAAAGTCCTGATAAATCAAGTCTCCTAATTCATTACCCGTTTTCATCCAAACAGACGGAGCTTCAATCGGATTCCAGCTAGGCAATACGGACATACGGTTGAACAGCAATCGATAACGCAATTTACGAGGCGTCCACAATTCACTTTCAGAAAAGATACCACCTGATCCTAGTTTACGGTCAAAATAATACGTGGGCGAACCGATCAAGAACGTACCATCGTCACGGGAGACAACTTCCATGCCTTCCATTTCGGGGTCAACATTTGCCAAAAGAGCACTTGTTGAAACAATTAAAACTGCAATTATTTTATTAAACAAGGAGTTCATTACCAAATACTCCTTTCAAAAGTGAGTCCTGCATACAACATATTAGAACTTTTTGGAAGAGTCCATAGTTGTTCCCACATCACATGGAAACCAGCACTATATTCCTTATACCTAAATACGGGCAAACTAATTCTTGCATACCAACCAAATTCAGTTTCGTTATCGGTCAACGTTCCGCCAGGTTTAGCATAGTTGATTTCCTCGGCATCGGCACGAGTCCAACTACAAGTAAAGCCACCCCCAAGAACGACAGGATGAATAGTCTTCCACTTCCAATCGGCACCAACACGGCCCATGAACTGATGAACGCCATCGTAATAAATTTTAGGACGCGGTTTGAAATAAGTGTATTGGAACATCACAACACCATCAACGTTATCCCAATAAGTGTAATGGATACCGACGCCACCATACAACGCATTTTCAACAGCATCCATAAGGTCGCCCATCGGATAAATTTCACCGCCTTCAAGGAATACGGAAAAATGCGAGAACGAAACATCTTCTGCCACAAGAGCAGAATCATTTCTAAACGCAAGTGGGTCTTTAGGTTCGCCTTCGCGCATGGAGCCTTGCAATGGTTCATGCGCTTGCAAAACCGACACCAGACTTAAAGCAAGAATCGTAATTAATTTTTTCATTTTTTGTATTCCAAAGCTTGTGCAAAAAAGCCATCCAAACGGGAATCTTTAAGGCCCGGCAAGATAGGCTCGCCAACTTTCACAAATTCAGGATGAGCCTTGAGGAAGCGAGCAATAACGCGGGTCGTTTCAGTAGGATCCGGACTGCATGTGGCATACACAAGGCGTCCGCTAGGCGTGAGCGCAGTCGATGCATTTTCGAGAATCTTGAATTGCAGTTCTGCAATTTCGTTAATCGATTCAGGGGTCATGCGATAGACAGATTCCGGACGACGAGCAATAACGCCCATATTACTGCAAGGAACGTCGAGGAGGATGCGGTCGAAAAGAAATTCGGAATTCGGAGTTCGGAATGAGGAATTTGATGCAGAACGAGACGTTGCTGCAATTCGGGATTCTGCGGAGGCTGGGGCGAGGTCGATGGTTTCGGTCTTGATGTTTGTAAAGCCGAGACGGGTCATCAGGTCCTGCATTTTTTCAAGACGCGAGGCGGAAGAATCACTGGCAAGAATTTCAAGCGAGCTATCCATTTCTGCCATGAGAGCGGTTTTGCCTCCGGGCGCAGCGCAAGCATCCCAAACCTTCATTCCAGGCATCAAGTCAAGGAGCTTCACGACTTCAAAAGCAGACGGATTCTGGAACGAGAATTCGCCCTTCACAAATTCTGGAGTTGCAAGCAAGAGCTTAACGCCAACATCACGTGGAACTTCAATGTAGCGGTCATAAAGAATCGAAGAACCTGTAATGCCTAGTTTTTCGGCAAGCACCGGAGCACTCGTCTTCTGCAAGTTCACGCGAATCCATTCGGTCGGGCGATCAAGGGTCGCCTTTGCCAATTCCTCAGCGCGATCCCCACCATAAACATCGAACCAACGACGCACAAGCCATTCGGGCACAGAGTTTTCTATGCTCACACGACGCACACGCTGCGGCGGGAGTGCGGGTTCCCCTTGACGACGAGCCGTGCGAAGCACTGCATTTACAAGACGCGCAGTGCTTTCGCCAAGATTTGCAGACTTCGCAAGTTCCACACATGCGTTAATGGCTGCATAATCCGGCACGTCCATAAAGAACATCTGGAAGAGCCCCATTTCAAGAATCACACGGGCTTCGAGCGATGGCATTTTCTTGGTCAGCGACTTGACGAAATATTCCAGGTACAAATGCCTGCGGCAAACGCCAAGTGCAAGCTCCATCGCGAATGGAGAAAGTCCGCTTTCCTTGATGAACGAGCCGTCTTTCAGCCAAAGCAAAAGGACTCGATAGGCATCTTCACGTTCGTTTAGCAAAATTGAAGTCCCTCGCGTTTCTGGATTCCACGCATAAAGTCAGCAACAGGCATCGGCTTTTTGCCTTCGGCCTGAATTTCAAGCACTTCGAGAACGCCATCGCCAGTACCAATAAAGAGTCGGTTGTCTTTAAATTCGACAACGCCAGGAGCAAGTTTGGGACCATCTTCGGGAGTGTCCGTCTTGCGGAGATACACCATGCGACCGCCCAGCTTTCCGTATCCACCCGGCCACGGGTTGAAAGCGCGGATACGGTCGTGAATCGTGTGCGCCGGCAAATTGAAGTCGATCAAACCTTCTTCTTTCTTGATTTTAGGAGCGCCACTTGCCTGCGCATGATCTTGAGTTAAATCCTTTTCGCAACCGTTCTTGAGTTGGCTAATGGCATCATCGAGCGCATCACAGCCCGGAGCAACCATCTTGTCGAGCAAGCTTGCTGTCGTATCTTGATGGTCGATGACAACAGTGCGTTGGGCAAGAATCGGACCATGGTCCATCTTTTCGTCCAAGCGGAAAACAGTCACGCCCGTTTCTTTAAGACCATCGGCAATGGCGCGCTGCACCGGAGCAGCACCACGGTATTTCGGCAACAAGCTTCCGTGAACGTTCACGGCACCAAACCTTGCAACGCCTAGGATGTTCTTGGGCAAAATGGAATACGCCACAACGACAAACAAGTCGGCATCGTACTGGCGGAGGTCCGCTTCGAATTCAGGAGCCTTCAGATCGGTCGGCTGCAACACAGGCAAATTGTGGTTGAGAGCAGCTACCTTGACAGGCGGAGGTGTAAGCACGCGGCCGCGACCTGCAGGGCGGTCAGGCTGAGTGACTACTGCTAAAACTTCGTTATCAGAAGCAATCAAATGCTCCAAGAAATGTGCCGCAAATTCCGGCGTTCCCATAAATACAATTTTCATACCGCAAAATATAGGTTTTTCTTTGCTACACAAAAATAGGCGATTCCGGCACGGAGGCCGGAATGACATCTAAGTCTTCTAATTAAAAAAGCACTTGCTCTAGTATAAGCGAGAAGCTTAATCAACTATAGAAACAGAAACAAATCGTTGAGAGAATAAAAGCGTCGGCCAAGGATGGGGAGGGTGCAGGGAGGGGCCCGTGCGGCCTTCGCAACTCTGAGCTGGGGCCCCGCCCGCATATTGTACATCTTGAATTGCGATAATAATAAAATGAAAAAAGTAACATCCAAGCGATAAGCTCATTTTCTATCTTTGCGCGCATGCGAATTCTTTTACAATTGGCCCTGATTTTGGGGATTTGCTACACCGGCGACCTCATTCATGATTACACGGGCATTCCTGTGCCTGGCAACATTCTCGGAATGCTCATCCTGCTTCTTTTGCTCTGCCTCAAGATTGTCAAATTAGAACAAATTCGCGAAATTAGCGATTTCTTTTTGAAGCGCCTCACGTTTTTCTTTTTACCGCCAGCAATCGGGCTTATGCTCGTTGGCGATGACGTTAAAACTCAATGGCCGCTACTACTGCTTCTTTGCATAGCCCTTACAATTGTGACTATGGCAACAACGGGTTGGGCCGTTCAAATTTTGAGCAAAAAATCAAAAGACAAGAACTAAATATCAATGCACTATGTTCGGAATCATACTTACAATCATCGCTTTTGAAATCGGCGTTACAATCCGCAACAAGTGGCGCAATCCGCTATTGAACCCGATTCTTATAGCAACTATTCTCATCATTGGATTTTTGACCGCTACGGGAATCAGCTACGATACATATAAAGTTGGCGGCGACTACATTTCATTTTTCCTCGGGCCTGTTACGGTTCTGCTTGCAGTCCCATTGTACAGACACATTCAGGCACTCAAAAAAGCGTGGCTTCCGATTCTTGCGGGAATTATCGTCGGCAGTGCCACAAGTGTTGTATGCGTTATCACCTGCGCAGAAATTTTCGGGATTAGCAAATCGCTGATGCTTTCGCTCATTCCAAAGTCCATCACCATCCCGATGGGATCTGTTGTTTCAGAACAAATTGGCGGCAATCCGTCCATCACCATAGTAGCAATTGTGATTACTGGAATTACAGGCGCCGTGACAGCTCCGCTTGTTTGCCGATTTTTCCGCATCAAGAATCCCGTTGCTCAAGGCGTTGCCATCGGCACATCTAGCCATGCGCTCGGAACAACAAAGGCAATGGAAATCGGCGAAGTTCAAGGCGCCATGAGCAGCCTTTCCATAGGGGTGGCAGGTGTTGTGACCGTGTTTATAACGCCGGTATTGCTGAAAGTATTTGCGTAGAAACAACTATTTGCTATTTCGCAGTACTTTTTCCGACGACAACAGTCGAGATAATGCTTTCTGTTTCAGGAATATCTAAAAGTTTTTTCAGTTCATCGTGATAGAAGAAATGTTCTTCGCGAGCGGTCTTATTGAGCAACCGAGCCGATTCGTAAAGCGATTCTGTCAGTACACCCGCATTCAGATTCATATAACGGTAACCACGATTTCCAAGCACTTTGCACGATTCATTCAAGTTCGAAGAAAGCACTACGGCAAGCATCGCATTTTGAACTTGTTCGGGAACCGCAAAGCATTTGTTAAACTTCTTTGGATTTGCGGAACCGTTTTGCATGTAAATCGATTTGCGAACAGGAATGTAACGGTACACGCCCGTATAAACAAACATCACATCAAAAACAACAATCCAAATCTTGATAAGCCCTGCGCCAAAAGCGTTCAATTGCGCAAGTTCCAACCAACGCAACATCGACGAAAAATCATCTAGATCAAGCGTTCCATGAGCAAACGGAGTGGCTACTTTCTTGTCCGGGCGCAAATACCAAAGTTCACGCAAATAGTATTCATTCGTAAACTTAGCAGGCGTAAGCGGGAATTCATCCCCTGGCAATGCTTGCGCATTCAAGCGCCGCACCTTCATACAAAGGTTCAAATCATCAATATTTTCGAGACGATTTTGCAACACAAAACGAGACGGATAGCGCGATATTTCAAAACGGCTTTCATCTTCGCCTACATAAGAGCTCATTTCCGCATGATTCGAATAAGCCAATTCCCCAACGCCATCGTCAACAGAATTAAATGCAACCATGCTTTTTTCAGGGAATACTGCGATTGCAGCCAAGGGCATTTCTGTTGCACCAAGCTTGAGCGCCACCGCAATAGAATCATCAACAAAACCGCCTAGCGAAAAGACCTTCTGCCCACGCGACTTCGCCAAAAGAATCGTATTGGCGCAAGCTGAGCCCACGTCCATTTGCACTTGACGATAAGCCGCTTCGCGGAACCGCCAAACAGCACGTTCCAGAATTCCCGTGTAAACAAAAACCGTTTGCGCTTCAGTCACAAACTCCTGTTCCGGAAATGCAGAAAGAATCGCCTTGCGTACTTCTGCACCGCCCAATTTTACAAGCTTGGAATCTTCACCATCCACGTAATAAACACCATCGGGAACTTCCATATTATGCACAACCGCATAAATTCCCACCGGATTCAAGAAGTCCGCAGAAATTGGCGTGAGCACAGGCATAAATCCTGCCGTAATCGGGAATCGCTCATTTCCCTCGTAACGCTTGTCGGCATATGCTTGCGTCTCCCAATGCATAATAATTGGATCCCCACTTCCATGGGGAATGTACTGGGTTGATTCGTGATAGATTTCCGAAAAGTAGCGCATTCAAGGTGCAAGATAAAAAGTTTAAGACTTTCACGAAGAACAATCGAACGAAAAAGAAACATTTTTGTACGATTTTTACACGGAAATAGGAATTTCAGACTAAAACAGTGGATACACTAGTAAACGTTTTCATTTTTTTAATTGAAAATAAAGCTCCCCCGCAAATATATCTTTCTGATAAAAACGAAACACCTTTAAGAGGGCTTTATGCAACTCAAGAATTTCTATCCCAAAATGAGCATTCTCGGAATCGCAACCGTGATGGCTCTTGCTGCTTGCAGCGATGAAAATCCAAGCGTTCCTCTGGCAAACGACCCGAGTGCAGGCATCCACGATCCGATTCCGGTTTCCAGCAGCGACATGAATCCGACCTCTAGCGATGCGGCAACCGATCTGACATCTAGCTCCTCCGCAGCGGTTGACCCGTCAACGCTCCCGGCAGAAGGCCCCATCACACTCCCGCAGGGTCTCGGTGTTCTCGTGGATGACTTTGAAGACGGCAACCACATGAACAACCTCAGCAATTATTGGTACACCTACAACGATAACGACAACAAAGGTGCATCAATAATCACGACACCGCTCAATGACGAAGGCGACATTACTCCAGCTATCGTTAACAATGGTTCCACCAAGGCATTGCTTGTCAACTACACACTCGACCGAGGCGAATACGAATATGAACCGTATGTGGGCTGGGGCGTTCAAGTAGACCCAGACAGCGCCAATGGACGTTTTGGCGGCATCACATATTGGTACAAGGGTGGCGCTCACGAAGTCCATATCGAAATTTCTGATGTCGTTGACTACGACGTGCATCTTGCAAAGGTTGCTGCTTCTAGAACTTGGAAACAAGCCGTCATCCGCTTCAAGGATTTAGTTCAGGGCGGTTGGGGTACCGAAGTTCCGTTCGATGCCAAGCACATAACCGCCATCAGTTTCCAGGCCAAGGGCAACAAGGTCAAGCCAGTTTCAGATTCTCTCTTCATAGACAACATTTATCTGCAAGACACTTCCGAAGTCGAAAAGGATAAGCCGGATATGGAAATCAAGGATCCGGTCATTCCGAAGGTCGAATTTACCGAAGCTGAAATTACAGTAACGAATCCGTTGCAAGAAAAGGCCATGAAGTACCTCAACAAGGGCGTCAACTTTACCAACTGGCTCGAAAATGCCGACGGCAAATTCAAGTCTTTTGAATTGGGCGAAAAGGATGTTCAGATCCTCGCCGAAAACGGCTTCAAGAGCCTCCGCTTGCCGATTGACCTCGACCTTTACGTCACCAACCGCGATGCATTCATCAAGGGCACCGATACAGAACTCAAGTTCGATGACGACACATTGTTCATGGTTCTCGATTCCTTCGTAGAATGGACCGCAAAGCACAACATGTCTTTCGTGATTGACTACCACGAATATGACAACAGCTATAACGCCACAAGCGCCAATGACACAAACTACATCAAGATGATGGCTGAAACATGGAAGCATGTGGCCGCCCACTATGCCGAAAACACCCGCGAAGACTTGTTCTTTGAACTCTTGAACGAACCCGATATGTCCAACGGAAAAGTTACCGCCGACCAGTGGACAAAAGCAGCTCAGGCCATGATTGACGCCATCCGCTCGGTCAACACCAAGCAGACCATCCTCTTTGGTGATGCCAAGTGGTACTCGATTAGCCTGCTCATCAAGCGTACCCCGTTCACCGACAACAATATCATTTACGTTATCCATACTTACGAACCGTTCGCCTTCACGCACCAAGGCGGTTCCTGGACGGACTACGCCACCATCCACGATATTCCGTTCCCATACGATCCGGCAAAGTGGTCTACGGTTTCGGGTGACTTCGGCGTTAACAAGAGCACAAAGCTTGATGTAAAATCGGCCATCAAGAACTACTACACAAAAGGCAGCAAGGAAGCCATCATGGTCGAAATTCTCAAGGCCAAGAAGTGGGCTGCAACGAACAATGTTCCGGTGATTATCAACGAATTCGGCGCATTGAACCTCCGCTCTACCGCAGAATCCCGCATCAACTACCTCACGGCCATGCGCGAAATCTGCGACACGCTTCAGATTCCTTGGACACACTGGGGCTACACCGGCAACTTCTCCGTGATCGAAAACGGCAAGTTGATCGAAGGCCTCGACAAGGCTCTCGGCGTCGGAAAATAAGATTTTTCCTTAGAATCCCAAAAGCTACGCAGAAATGCGTGGCTTTTTTTGTAGTGGGAAGTAGGCAGTAGAAAGTTAGAAGTAGACAGTAGGAAGTAGGAAGTTAGAATTGAATAGATACAGTTAACACAGACATATATAGAAATTCAGTTTTAAAGGACTCAACACAATGGGGATATTACGTATTTTTATTTATGTAAAAAATCCTCATCTCCTCCAAATAAAAGCCGCATGAGCAATCATGCGGTTTTTTATTGGCTTTCCATTTTCTAAATTACGATTATGAAGTTTAAGATTAAAGCTCTTTTTGCAGTTTGTTCAGCATTATTTTTGGCAGGGACAGCAAACGCTGTTGGTTTTTACGGGAATCAAAGCGATATCAAATGGAAGACCGCAGGCACGGAACATTTCCAATTCATTTATCCGATGGAATATTCTACGCACGCGGCAAAAGTTTCCACTTATGCAGAAGCCGTTTACGATTCAGTCACAAGCCGCTACCACAAAGCTCTCCCCGGTCGCGTGAGCGCCGTCCTGAATAACGCCCTTTATAGTAACGGAAGCGCCATCCCGAGCGAAAACGCAGTCAACCTCTGGCTTACCAACTGGGACTTCAAAATTCGTAGCAGCCACGGCTGGATTGCCGATGTCATCACGCACGAATTCAGCCATCTTGTAAGCATTGAAAGCGGTAGCAAGATTTTCAACAATCTCTACGGATTCCAATTCAGCTATTCAGATTATTACAACGAACGCACACGAACAGACTTCGTTTCCATGATTCCATTTACATTGCAGCCGCTTTGGTTTGCAGAAGGAACCGCGCAATACGAATCATCACGCATGGGTTTTGACGCCTGGGACACGCACCGCGACATGCTCCTCCGTACAGCAGCATTGAACGACAGCCTCATGACACTCCCCTACATGCACGATTTCTCGGGGAATTCGCTTTTAGCGGAGCTAGGTCCTTATACTCAAGGTTTTTCTCTTGTTCTTTACATCGTAAAGCATTACGGTGACGAAGCCATTCCCAATATATGGAAAGAACTCGGACGCCCATACCGCGCAACGCTCAACGGCGCTATCAAAAAAGTTTTGGGAATCAGCGAAACAGAACTTTACGCCGCCTGGAAAAAAGAAATTACAGAAAAATACAAGGCCCAAAAAGATTCTCTCGGCACGTTAGTCGAAGGCATCAAAATCACGAAGGACGCATTCTGGCAAGACTTCCCTGTTGTAAGCGGCAAGAACCTTTACGGCATTTCGAACTTTGGAGGGCCATGGTTTGACGGCAGCGTGTTCAAGATACCGCTTGAGGATACATTAAAACAGAATTCGGAATTAGGAAGTAGGAATGAGGAAATAAAGAACAAAGCAACGAATTCTGCGAAAGTCGCGGATTCCAGCAAAACCGATTCCACAAAGGTTGAAGTTGGTGATATCGAGGTTGAAGGCGCCGATAGCACCCTTATCAACATCGGTGATTTTGCAAAGTCTGGATTCAAAGCAAAAAAGCCCTGGTTCGACAAGGGCATCGATGTTTATGAAGACAGCACATTCGGCCCAATCCTCACTTACATCAGTTACCAGAATCGCGACAAGAATGGTCACGCGCACTTTGACGTTGCCGTGAGCGACACGAACAAGAATGAAGTTTCCGTCACAAAACTCGCAGACGCCGTTTATCCGTCTTTCAATAGGCAAGGTACAGAAATTGTATTTGCTCGACGCGAGCCGTTCAGCACTCGATTTGTCTTGAGCAAAGTTCCGTTCAAAAGCGACTTGAAAAATCTTTCTGCAGAAGAACCCATCGACATTTTCAAGCCAGATTCTTCGCTCCTCTACTACAATATTTACGCCCCCAAATTCAGCCCAGATGGCAAGCGCATTGCGTTCAGCTTCTTTGACGATGTACATCGCGGCATTGCTGTAATCGACACAAATGGAGCCAATTTCAAAATCGTGAGTACCACAGGTTACGACGAACGCGATGTCAACTGGATCGACAACGACAAAATTATTTTCGCAAGCAACAGAAACAACATTTTCAACTTGATTGAAAAAAGCTTAAGCACAGGTAAAGAACGAGCATTGACAAACGTCGTCGGTGGAGCATTTACGCCGACTCTCGCGGGCGATACCATTTTCTTTACGCAGTACGACAAGGATGGCTTCTCACTGTACAAGTTGCCCTACGTTAAAGAAGCGGAACCCATTTTCCGCGACAGCGTTGTCATTTCGACTCGCGATAGCGTTTTGCAAATTGCAGATACAGTTCAGGTAGCATGTTCCGACACGGCAAACTTCACAGACACAACAAAACTTGCGGCTGCAACAAGTGCACCAGATTCCGCAAGTTGCACCGTGCCCAAAATCGTTTGGCTCAAAGACGTAAAACAAGTCGAACACCGTGACACCATCAAAGTAGCCGTTATCGATACCACCCAACATGAAATCCAGTTGCACGGAACGCTCCCGCAAAAGATTCACAAGGAATTGGAACTCGTTGACCGCGAATTTGCAGGTACCGAACGCAACTACAAGCCCATCCCCAATGTTCCGCTATTCGTCCCCATCTTGAGCTTTAGCGAAAACGCCCCAGCATTATCCGTCTTTGGCGATGGCGAAGTCAAAGCAAAGCTAGGGCTTGCAGTCGTTATCAGCGATGCACTCAAGAAAAACACTGTGCAATTAGGATTGTTACTCGAACTCGGCAAAGGAATCGACTACATCAACGGTGACGGTCTCAACCCCAAACAAGAAAAAGAGTTCTTTATCGCATGGGATAACCGTAGCACACCAATCGACCTTGGACTTTCGTACAGCTACGCGAACTACACAAACCAAGATACCATTCGTGTCGAAGATGTGGGAGCAAACGGGGGCGACAGCTTAAGAACAAGCAAATACGCATTCGCAACGCAAGCCATTACAGGAACCGCAGGCTATAGCATTTTCAAGAGCATCGATACATTGCAGGCCGCCATCAGTTACGATTGGTCCACAGTAAACTTCTATAAGGACGCTATCGAATGGACATACAACAAGCGCTTTAGCGCCACAGTCGGATTCGGGCTTTACGGAGACCATGAAGGCGAAGATGGTTCTGGAATTTCTGGCCAAGGGAACGGTCTCTTCGTTTATTACCAATATGCCAATAGCGACCTCAGCAAACCGGGAACACTTTACGTCACCGAAAACGGTCGAATCGAAACGCACTACAGGAACTTCGCCCTCCATCAATTCGGCATCAATCTTTACGGTAGTTTGCAAACCCCACTTCTTGGCGCAAGACTTGCCGCAGGCGGAAAGATAACAGGCTTTATCCATTGGGAAACCGATGACGTCACCGACACGCTGGATTCGTACTTCTATACGCCAGTATTCCTTGAAGGTTACCCGTACCTCCGCAGCAACGAAGACTACACCCTCGCGGGCACAAAGACCGCCATGGCAGAGCTCCATTACCTTTACCCCATTTACGATGATTGGCGTCATGACCTTTGGATTTTCTCGACCCGCAGTCTGTACGTTGATTTATTCGCGCAAATCGGTGCTGCATGGACAGGCAAGTGGTTTACAGACAAATTTACAGACCACAATTTTTGGGATCGTTCTGTGGGCTTAAGTTTCCGCATGAGCAATAAAGTTTGGGACAACATTCCACTTGACATTACGCTCTCGTTCGCTCGTGGATTGAGCCGCATTGGCGAAGACTCGAATTTGAAGGGTGGAACGAAATTGGATCCGGTTCACCTGACATTCTTGCCCAAGAGCCTACGCCCAACGAGAATCAAGTTTTCCATTGGGATGGGGTTCTTGAATAGCTGGCAATAAAAAAGTGGCGGCTGAGGCCGCCGTTTTTAGTAGTTGAAGCTTTTGGTATTTTTTTCGCCAGGGAGAAGTTGGCCAGGGCTTGTGCGCTCTGCATTTCGTCCCTTAAAATTCGGATTCAGTTTTTTAATATCGCGAGCTTTCACTTCGGCCTGAACATCGAGCAAGTGGCGTTCCCATTCTTGAATGGCTCCATCAAGTTCTTGACGCGCATTCAGCATCAGTTCCTTCAACTGCATGAGTTCAAGCATGCGTTCACGTTTCATCACCCAAAGTTCTTCTTCCTCTGGCATGCGCTCGATATTGAACAGCAGGTTCAAATACTTTTCTTCGGCCTCGCGATAAGCCTTGTATGTATCTGCATAAACGAGATTGCGGTCATCGGCCATGGTCTGCTGCGATGATACGTGAGTCGCGCAACCGATGAAGTTCACCGCGACAGGAAGAAGGAAAAGAGGAATTGACAAACGCATGGAATTAAAGTACAAAATGTTTAATTCGGAATTAGGAAGTAGGAATTAGGAAACGTTTAATTTGGCGGCATCGCCGCGATTATTTTCTCTCCGAACTCCGAATTCCGCATTCCTAATTATTCTATTCGGCGACTTCGCGCTTGGTGTTATAAAGTCTCTCGTACGAGATGTGGCTCGTGAACGTGACGGAGTCCTTTGTTTCGGGATGGATCATCGTATGCGTTCCGACCTTGACTTCACGTTCCTGGCACGGAAGACCCGTTTCCGGTTCAATCATGACTTCGAATTCGGTTCGGTATTCGCCCTTGAGACCTGCTGTATAAGTCTTAAACTTTTCCGGAACAATCTTGCTACCCACATGCTGTTCCCAAATGAAATACGGGAAGCTTTCAGTCTCTTGCAAGTAGACTACGTAATCTAGGCACTTGCGGTGGTCGCGATTCTGGAAACCCTTTGTCACCACGGAATCCACCTTGATAAGCGCAAAGTTCAGACGCCCCTGTTGCTTGAGAAGTTCGGTGATATTGCCCTTGACCGGCACCACGCCCTTGAGCAAATGGTCCATTTCCCAACGGTGCTTTTCGAGGCGTTTGAGATGCGGTTTGAATTCTGGATTCAAAAGTTGGTCACGCCAGCGGCTCGGCATCGGAATATGAGCGAGCAAAGTATCGTAACCATCATCAATCCCTGTGAGATTCGTCACATTTCTATCGACGGCAGAAAGGTTCACTTCCTTGATGCGCCACGCAAGTTCCGTCGGCATAAAATTCTTGAGGTATCCGCGAGACTTGTCTATGACATAGTTACGCTTAACAATCGTCGTATCGCCTTTCGAAGAATAATTCAAGTCGGCATACGTCGCCGTAATCGTCCCCATCTTTTCTTCGCCCTTCAAGTCAAGCGTCGCATAATAGCTTTCGGTGTACAATTCAAGCGTGACAGGAGCGTTTAATTTATAGTCAACAGATACTTCGGATTCACTGCAAGCGGTAAGCATTGCAGCGACAAACATTCCACTCAAGAATTTTATTTTATTCATTAAATTAACCAATTATTGATTGACAATCGTTAACTGTTTTGAAGCAATCAAGCCTCTCTCGGAAGAAATTTCAAGAACAACTGTTCCGGGAGCCTTGAGCTTTGTCATTTCGCGGGCAGTCGCATAACCGCCTCGGCGTGAGCGAGCCTCAAGAGTAAAAGCTTCCATTTTATTGGAAACATGGAAATCGCGTTCCCAAAGTTGGGTGCCCTTGTTAGCAAGAGTTCCCTCGTAGAACGCAAATTTCAGGGTATTAAAGTCAAAGCCCGTTCCATAGCGCAACTGGATGATGAGTTCATCAGCCATCCTAAAGACGCTACCTGTATCAGCGACATACCCCACAGCCGGATTCCATTCACGGCCGCAAGCGATAACCGGTTCAGACTTTGAACAGCCTGCAAACATTGCCCCCAAAGCAAGAGCTGCAAGCATCATGACTTTTTGTTTTTTCATCATTGGATCCCTCTCTTTTTACCCAACAGCCTATTTCCAAAATAGCAAAAAACTATCTGTCAAGTACAAACATCATCTCTAGATGGGGCGTTTGGGGGTAAAAAGCGAACCCTTCGGCATGGGAAAGCGCAAAACCGGCCTCGGCAAACTTCGCATAATCGCGTGCAAGGGTCACCGGGTCGCAAGAAACGTAAATTAGGCGGTTGACAGAGCTCTTGATAATTGCTTCGAGAGCCTCTTTCGGGAGACCTGTTCGCGGAGGGTCCACAATGAGGGTGGCGGGGACATCAACTACATTTTCGAGTAGCCAATCTTCAGCGGGAGCGGAGATGTTTTCGATTTCCGGAGCGCGAGATTTCGCGCAATTTCGAGAAGCCGCATCATTTCGAGATGCCGCAGAATCTTTTAGGAATGGCGTCGGAACAGACAAATTAACTTTTGCATGTTTCAAGCAGCCTTCTTCTCGTTCAACAGTCGTAATTTTCTTGAACTTGTCCTGCAAAATACAAGCAAAGAACCCGACACCGCTGAACAAGTCAATGAGCCAATCGTTTGTCGCCTTACCGCTTGCAAAACCATCATCGACGGCTTTACGCACAGCATTGACAAGTTCCGGCAAAAGTCCCAAATTGCTTTGAAAAAATACGGATGCATCCGCTTCGATTTCGCGACCAGCAATCTCGACATGGCTCACGGCATGCGCATCGAATTCAGACTTGCGCATTCCCGGATAGAAGAACGAGATTTCGCCCTTGCCGTTATCGAAAATGTTCACATCGATATCGCGACGACCGCTCGAATTACGATTGGAACCGCCCGCGAGAAACGCCGCGGCAGGTCCACGCAAGAATTCATTCAAGCCATCCGTGAGCACAGGGCATTTTTCAAACGGAACGATGTTATTGCTTTCTTCGCCACGGAATCCAAAACATGCGCGGTTAGCAGCACCTTCACGATTTGCCGCACCATCGTAACCGAAATTGCCGCGAAACACAACGCGGGCGCGGTTCCTATAGCCCCAGGCGTTCCCTGTGTGAATGGCAAAATCTTCGGGAAGTTCCGCATGCGCCAAGCGCCTAAAGTTTTCTCGTTCAACTTTTTCCAAGTATTCCGCTTGCTTTTCAGACGCCAAATGTTGCAAGCTACAACCACCGCATTTTCCGTACAACGGGCAAAGCGGCTTTACACGATCTGGACTCGGTTCCAGCACATCGACAACGCGCCCCTTGGTAAAGTCCTTCTTCTGGAATTTGAGACGTACCTTGCAGAGTTCGCCCGGCAATGCCCCTGCCACAAAGCACACGCGACCATCTTCCAAGCGCGCCATGCCCTCGCCCCCCTGCACCATCTTTTCGATACGGAGAGTCAGACATTCAGCACCACGTGGTTCGCGACTAAAGTCGTGGCGGTCGTTATTGCGGTTCGGACGAGAAATGCCGCGATTAAAGCGGTCTCGAGTTGAGCGGTTATTTCTGCGGAAATCAGGCATACCGCTATAAAATAGAATTTTTACAACGAAACTTCACAAAATGCGAGACGAATAATCAACAGCAACATCAACTCATTCGTCTACATAATAAAAGCGTCGGCCACAACCTTAAAAGGCGAACGCAGCGGGGCTGCTTGCAGACCCATTGCTGAGCCGTAAGGTTGGCGCTTGCGCCAGGATGGGTTTAAATTTCTCCGAGCTGGGGCCCCTCCCGCATAACGTACATTATTGATTTTAAATATAGTCCTATGGCGACAAGCCAAATTTTTTCTAAATTGTCGCTCAATGGAAATGACATCGATAGTTTTGCCCAATGCACTGACCGCAGCGAACAGCAAAAGGTTGCTTGCCGACTGCAGGAATGCACTCTCTAGAGGAATGCTACAGCTGGATGGTTCTAGCCTCACCTCCATGGACTACAGCGCCGATGCCTTTTTTGCACTTTTAGCGGAACTTTCCGAAAAGACGGGTAACAAGCTCGTACTTGCGCATTTCAGCCCAGAAATCAAGCAACACTTGCTGAATCTCCGCAAGATGAACCCGCCTGCAAAGCCCAAACGCGACACCAGCAACATCCTCGAAATGATGGGCGACCTCGGGTTTATGCTCATCAGGGAAACGTTCGAAGTTCTCGTGCTCCTGTTCATGTCTATTTACTGGACGTTGATCGGACCGTTCGACAAGGGTAAAATCCACTTTGGCGGCATTACCAAGCAAATGTTCAAGTCGGGCAGTGAAGCGATGGGAATTTGCTTTTTGTTCGTAGGCCTGATTTGCCTTACGATGGCTCTCCAGAGTTCCGTGATGTTGAATGCAGTAGGCGGCGGTTCTTACCTCGCTTCTGGGCTAGGGTTCCTCATTTTTGCAGAAATCGGCCCGCTCCTCACGACAATCATTCTCGCCGGGCGTTCCGGCAGCGCTATGGCGGCAGAAATTGCAAACATGAGCGTTTGCGAAGAAGTCAAAGCATTAAAGTCCATGGCGATTCCACCAGTGCAATACCTCGTAGTTCCGCGATTCATCGCTTTAAGCGTCACGACGCCCATTCTCTCGTTTAGCGCATCCATCGTCGGTAGCTTTGCCGGGTTCCTCATCGCTTATTTCTTCTGCGATATTTCTTTTTCTAACTACATGATGGGGCTGCGCGATGGCATCGCCCCGATGACGTTCCTCAAGAGCACGATTAAAGCGCTAGTATTTGGTTGGATTGTAACGCTCATCGCCTGCAACAAGGGACTCAACGCCCATGGCGGTGCAGAAGCAGTCGGTAAGGCAACGACGTCAAGCGTTGTGGCAGCAATATGTACAATCGTGATTTCTGATACCCTTTTCGCCTTCATTTTCTACTAGAGGTCAGCATGGACGAAATTCTTAAAGTTGACCATTTGAAAGCGAGCTACGGCAACGAGACTATCTTGAAGGACATTTCGTTCGGTGTACGCAAAGGCGAAATCCGCATGGTGCTCGGAAGTTCCGGTTGCGGCAAGTCGACGCTACTCAACAATGTGCTGAAGTTCATCAAGTCAGACGAAGGGACGATTACGTATTTCGGGAAATCATTCGGCCCCAAGGAAGGGCTCGATAGCGAAACCCGTATGCGCACAGGCGTCTTGTTCCAAAGCGGAGCGCTCCTTGCAGACTTGACCGTTGCCGAAAACGCAATGTTGCCTCTTAAGAGAAGCATGCCGTACATGCCCAAAAGCCAGATGGAAGCCATTGTCGCAGACCGTCTCGAAAAGGTGCATTTGCTCCACGCATTCCACAAGTTCCCCGGCGAGATTTCCGGCGGTATGAAGAAGCGAGCAGCCCTTGCCCGCGCGATTGCGCTCAAGCCAGAACTTTTATTCTGCGACGAGCCTTCAACAGGTCTTGACCCGGTGACCGCCCGTTCGCTCGACGAGTTGCTTCTCGAATTGCGAGACACGCTCGGAGTCTCGATGGTGATTGTGAGCCACGAACTTGAAAGCATCAAAATCGTTTGCGACCGTTTTGTCTACCTCAAGGACGGCTACGTTTTGAAAGACGCCACCTTGAAAGAAGGCATGGAATCCGACGATCCTATCCTCAGGCATTTCTTCAACAGGCAGTGCCCCAAAGAAACAAATGCCGAAGACTTTTACCACTTTGACTTTATTGATTGAGTTGGAGATATAATGGAAACCACCCGATCCGAAAGAATTAAACTAGGCGCATTCATGCTCTTTTGCGGAGTCCTTATTTGCGTATTCCTAGGGTATGTGCTCAAGCGTTATTTGAGCGAACAGTTCGACAACTACTATACCATTTTCGACCAAGACGTAAACGGGCTCTTTGTCGATGCCAAGGTGAAATTGAACGGTATTTCCGTCGGTAGCGTCACAAGCATCACAATCAACGAACAGGACTTGAACCAGGTCGTCGTTGCGTTCAAGGTGACTCAAGGAACACCGATCAAGATCGGCACTCGTGCAGGACTTACCGCAGGCATGAACCTTACCGGCGAAAAGCAGGTTATCCTCTCCGGCGGAAGTTTCAATGAACCGAACGTCCCAGAAGGCGGACTTGTTCCGGCGGCAGCATCGATGTTCGACCAGATTACAGGCCAAGTGGGCGATATATTCGGCAAGGTCAATCCCATTATTGACGGGCTGAGTCGCGTACTTGCACCGGAAAATGCCGAGAGCATTTCGCGTACGCTCAAGAATCTCGAAATCACGACCGAAAACCTGAGCCACTTGACTGCCGATATTCGTAAGCCGCTCAACACCATGAGCAAGTCTGCTGTTTCGTTGCAGAAGATTCTTGCCGAAGTCGAAGAGGCAAAGCTCGCCGCCAAGGCGGATGCGAACCTTACCGTGCTTAAGGAAAAGCTCGAAGCCATCGACACCAAGGGCTTGAACGAAAACTTGATGCAAACAGCTGAATCGATGAACAAGCTCACGCAGCGCGTCGATGCCATGGTTTACAGAAATGAAGACCAGGTCGGCAATGCCGTGGAAGAGCTTAACACGATTCTTGAAAACCTCGAAGAATTTACTCAAAAAATTAAGAACAACCCGTCCGCACTCATCCGCACCGAAGGCAAGAGCGGTCGTTAAGAAGGAGAATTGAAAATGAAAGCAAATCGATTTTTGGCAGTCGCCGCCCTCCTTTCCGCATTCACGCTTACGGGTTGCCTCGGCGGTTCAACCGAACCTTCCCGCTATTACACGATCACGGCTGAATCTATTTCGACGTCAGGTGTTGCAAGCGAGGCTCGCGTTCACGTCAAGAAATTTACAATCGACCCGGCTTATCAGCGCAGCAACATTGTCTATCGCGAATCGCCGTACGATTTCATGTTCTACGATCTGGACCTCTGGGCAACGCGACCGGAACAGATGCTCACGCAGGTCGCAAGCGAATACCTGGTCAAGAGCAACTATTTCAAGTCCGTCGATTTAAAGCCGATGGGCAAGCCGGACTTTGAATTACTCGGCAATGTCGATGCGATTGAAGAAATCGACGAAGGCAGCTCGCAAGAAGCCCACCTCGCTGTGCAGCTCACATTCCGCAAGGTCGGTGAAGATGCTCCGCTGTGGGAAAAACGCTACGACGAACGCCAAAGCATGAACAAACGCGATGCACATTCCGCAGCCGAAGCGCTCTCGAAGCTTTACGCCAAGTACATGCAAGACGCACTCGAGAACATCTCGAAAGTGAAGTAATAGTAGGAAGTAGGCGGTAGGAAGTAGGAAGAATTGCAAGGCGGGCTTAGGCCCGCCTTTTTTTATTTCCGTCTAATTGTCGGGACGCTAGCGAGCAATTTTTTTGTGTAGTCGTTTTGCGGGTTCGTGAGAACGATATCAGCGGGGCCGTGTTCCACGGCATGCCCAAAGTACATCACCAGAACTTCGTCGCTCAAGGCTCGCACCACCTGCATATCGTGACTGATAAAGAGAATACTCAACCCCAAATCGCAACGCAAATCGTCAAGCAAATGCAAAATTTGCGCCTGCACGGAAACATCCAAAGCGCTCGTAACTTCATCGCAAAGCAGCACTTTCGGACGCACCATCAGGCTACGCGCAATGCATAAGCGTTGGCGCTGGCCGCCCGAAAATTCATGCGGGAATTTGTCCATTGCACCCGCCGGGAGCGAAACGCGGTCCAAAAGTTCCCTAGCACGCTTGCAAGCATCATCAAACGAGACGCCACGCGCAATGACTGGAGCTGTCAAAATCTCAGTTACCGTCTGGCGCGGGTTCAAGCTACTGAACGGGTCCTGAAAAATCATCTGTACCAAGTCCGAAACGCGAACAGATTCTTTGGAGTTCCCTGCCCTTCCGTTTTTTACCGGAAGTCCAAACAAATTAATTTCGCCCTTGGTCACAGGAACAAGTCCGACCAAGGACTTCACTAGTGTAGACTTTCCACAGCCAGACTCCCCCACAATCGAAAGAATCTTCCTTTGAGGGAGCGTAAACGAAACGTTATCAACAGCAGTAAAGTAATCCTTGACCTTGCTAAAAACGCCCCCGCGGATCGGGAACTTGACCGTAAGCCCGTTTACTTCGAGTGCAGGAACTGCGCTATCAAAATTCTGAATATCCATCAAGCGTCCAACTCGGCAAGAGCATCCTGAACATTTTTTTCGGTTGCAATCAAAATTTGGCGGCATTTGCGCAAAAGTTGCGTTGCCTCTTGAACCTCAACAGCAAGTTCATCAATTTCCATCTCAGAATTGTCGATTTTCGAGAGAATTTCTTCTAAACGCTCCATTGCGTTTTTATATTCAAAATTTTGAGCACTCATGTCCACGAATATAGTTAGATTTAAATCAAATGAATTTGTTCAATCGTTCCATTTTCCTTGTTTTGGTGGGTATCACCTTTTTCGGCATTTTTTTCGCCGGGTGTCTTGATGCCCCCGACTACCCGCATGCACTGCAACCGGTAGAATCAATCAACATTTTAGTCCAGCAGAAAGACAAATCTTTTTCGACCATTTTGAAAGTCAACCCATCCGATTCGGCGACAATCAAAGCGCAGGTTGTCCCCAAAAAATATCAAAACGATATCGCTTTTGAATGGTTTTATTCATTCGATGGGAAAGACAGCTTGTTAAGCCAAGATCAATCTTACACTTTTTACCCTAACAAAAATGATGGTTCAATTCCAAACAAACTCATAGCAATTGATGGCGATGGAAATTATCAAATTCAAGAATTTAAAGTTGTCGTCAACACACCGCCCGAACTTTCGAATTTTACAGCTCCAGCAAACGGAGATGTTCTTTATGGTTCCGAATCATCGGCATTCCTTTTTGAATGGTATAGCACAGACAGCGACATCATCTCTGGAGACACTCTTTTTCACATTTTAGAAATTGACGGCAAATCCTATAACGTAGGAACACTCCTGCAAGTCAAGCAATCTGGATTCAAGCCAGGCGAGCACAAATTCCGTGTTATCGTGAGCGACCTTTACGGCGATTCAGATACCTTATCTTATGTAAAATTCAACATTATCGACACGCTGGAGGCAAAATGAAAATTTTTAAAATTTTTGCCATAGCCGCGTTTGCAATTTTATTTCAATCTTGCTTCAATTCCGACGAGCACATCTTCAACGAATCCGAAAGCACTGAAATAGAAATCGAGGCAACATTAGCAAGAAACTCCACAGATTATTCGACAATTGTCAAAGCGGATACGTTTCACATTGGCGATACGATTTATTTCTTGACATCCATCAGTCCTAACAAGCTCATTAAAGTCCAAGACTACCACTGGCTCATGGATGGGAAACATTGCTCTTCGGAATTCAATTTCAAAAAACAGATCAATGACCCCGGTCACCACAAATTTACATTCGTCTTGAAAGATTACTTTGGCGACATGCACTACGATTCGCTTGACGTTTGGATCGCAGACAAGCCCATTTTGAACGAAAAGGATTTCACGCCGGCAGAAGGGACGCAAACCATAGACCCCAACGAGGCTATTTACTTTACTTGGAGCGCCCAAACAAACGGAATCAAATTAGCACACCGGTTTCATTTCACGCTAAGCGAACAAAGCTATGCAAATGAAAAATCCAAATTCAATGACATTGATACAATTTTGAACGAGCCCAACTTCACATTCCATAACAAACTAAATTCATTTAAAAAATACAATTGGACCGTGCAGGCCATTAACGAATACAATCTCGTTTCAGATGAAAAAATTGAATCTTTCTTTTTTACCAAAGGACTTCCGGGAGACGGCTCCCTGCAAGCTTCCATCGACATCGGGAATGCACATTCCGTTCCTGTGCAACTATCGCTCTTGAATAAGAAAGACAGCAATAAACGTTTCAACTTCAATTTCAGCATTTCATCAACAAATAAAGAAATATCTCTTGGCGCAATTCCCGCCGGCAGCTACCAGTTATCCATTCTTTCTGAACAATCTGACTTTGGAAATTATAAAAAAGACATCAATATTCACGATGGTTTTGTAACCATAATGAAAGACGTCAAACTCATTGATTCCATTCCTCCAACAATTATTTCTCTTACAGGTAAAGACACCATTTCTTTTGCAGACACTCTCCAATTCATCGTAAAAGACGGGAGCGGACAAATCGACCTGCAAAAAACAAAAGTCAAACTCGAAAGCGAACAGATTCTAGAAAAGTTCTACAAGGACAGTCTTTTAACCGTAGTTCTCAAAGAAACAGACAAAAGCTGGGCATACCGCATTCTTGTAATTTCTGCTACGGATGGGAGTCAAAATACCAGAACAAAATCCTTCTACATAGAACCAACCGCAAATTGGATTACTGCAAACAGCGATACAACAATTGCAAGCAACGGTTTTGTCCTCTTTTACATTTATGATAACAATCCATACAATTTCGAAGTCGAGTCCTTTAATTTATACAATATCACCAAAAATGAAATGATTATTTCCCTGCAAGAAGATAGTGGCAGAAAATCATTCAAGGGTAATCTCGAAGCAAGTTTATTCGATGAAGAGCAGACAATAGAATCTACAATTATTTACAAGAATGGTTTGAAACAAAGCAAGACATGGAAACTTTATGTCAAGCAAAATTCAACAACGGGAGAAGAACAATGATGCATAGAATTCTCTCGACATTTATATTTACAGCAATAGCACTTCCATTCATCGCATGTTCCGATTCCGAGATTCAATCTTCGGACATTCCGCAGATCACGCAATCCATTTTCATCGTTCCCGAAACTTACCGCAAAGATCCATATCCAGCATTCAAAACATCAGACAAGTTCTACGTTAACGTCAATGAAAAAATTCGCATTTGCGGTGGATACTTCATCAATGGCGAATACGCCACTGCAGAAGAGGCAATGCCTTACTACAACACCCACAAATGGACTATTGACAATTACGAGGCGAGCGCAACATCGGTCTATTACAGTTTTGAAAAGCCCGGAATTTTCGATATAGAATTTGAAACAGTAGACCATCTAGGAGACTCACTGATTTCAAAAGCGCAAGTTTACGTCAGCACGCCTGAAACAATTACGCTACAATCTCCGGCCAACAACTACAATCAAATTGACGGAGAAAATGTAAACGGAGTCGTACTTTCCTGGAGCCTATCCGGAATCGACCCTTGGGAAACTGCAACATGTATTCTCTACGCAAATCATGATCGTCAAGCAGTTTGGCGTTCGCCTTTAGGTGAAGTAGATTGTGCAAAGCCCGTTTATCTATTGGGCACTCTTGATGCAGACTCAACCGTATTTAAAAGGCCTGTCGATTACACCGTCGACATATCCACCATATACTGGTCCATTCAAGCAGACATCAAAAACGAAAAAGGATTGTCAGAACACGCCTTTAGCGAAGTATTCAATTTTTCGACAAAACTGAAAAACAATGGTAAAGCCATTGTAGAAATTCCTGTTTCTTGCAAATTCAATCAGTATCCAGAAAAATCACTCTTAACGGGGACATTCATTTCGGCTGCAGGAGACACTCTTTCTAAAATCTCTGGAATCAAGTCCAACACTACAGTCAATCAAACGTTTGATCCACAATCAAACATCAAATTCGTCGTTTGCGACAGCTTCCGTACAGAATATGGTTGTGCAACGACAACATTTGATTTAGCGCCAAGCACAAAAACGACATTAGATACTTTATTCTTGCTAGACAAAACCAAGCCCAACATGGTCCCCGTCAGAACAGAATTGCCAACAGCATCTAAAATTCAATTTTCCATTCTCGACAATGGAGCTGGAGTCAATGTTTCGAAAATCCAGGCGTTCATGAACAATGATTCCCTTCAAATAAAATTTGACGATTACACTTTATCATTCATAAACAGTTGCAAAAAGGAATGCAAACTCGTCATTACGGCCGAAGATTACGCCCACAACAAGGCGCCCGATGTTTATTGGATAGTGAAAGTCAATGGCTCCGAAACAAAAATTTCTGGGCCATACGCAAGATTGGAGGAAGAATAGACATGTTCAAAAGAACCTCCACCGCATTTTTCGCACTGCTAATAATACTTTGCGTAAACGTATTTGCGCAAGAAGCAAAAACTCGTTATCTGCAAATTTCAACAAATCCTTCGACTGTTGACCTATACACAGGTAAAATCTTGCCAGATTTTGCAAGCAAGCCTGATTACGTTTCGCCAGCATTCATCCCCATTCCCGAAGGTAAGGATACTGTTCTTGTTTCATTTTTCCACCCTGATTATGCAGACACAACTATAAATATTGCGCTATCGCCAAACGACACATCGTTCATCATCGTTGCCCTCCGCCAAACTTATGATGAAGATGAAATCGCTCAAAAGCAAAAATTTCTGAAGCACAGAAACAGACGTTATCTTGGAAAGTTCCTTAAATGGGCCTCCATCGCTCCGTTCACCATCAGTGGAATTTCTGCAATCGTTACACTATACAACAACAGCAAAGCCAAAGATTATAAAAAGGCCATGCAGGACACGCGTTTTGCATCCGAAAAATACGATAAGCATATGCGTGATTTCACGGACCACCGAGAAAGTGCTAAAACAGCAAAAACGGTTTCTAAAATATTTCTAGGAACAGGCCTCGTTTTTCTAACCGCAGGATTCGTCCTTTCTTTTTAGGTAGAATATGAAAAAGATTTTCTTACTAATTGCCCTTGCCCTAACAGCCACTTTAGCCAATCCCGAAGGAATCTACGTTGATGTAGAACTCCTATCCGGAACGCGCCAACGCGCACAATTGATGGGCATTGAAAATGACACCGTCAGTCTTGGCGGATACATTCAGAATAAATTCACAATCGTCAAAATTGCCAAAAGGCAATTCAAGAGAATTATAGACGAGAAGGGAAACGATTTATTAGCAACATCCAGTTCGAGTTTTACGCCAGTAAGTTCTGCAATAAGTTCTGCAGCAAGTTCCTCCAGCGCCAAAAAAATCGTAGCAAGTAGCTCATCTGAAGCCCCCGTAAAAGCAGATACCGTATTAGCGGATACCACACAAACGAAAGATTCTGTTCCAGAACAAAAGCCGGCTCCGCAACCAATCAAGTCCATTCTTATCGCCTATGGCGCCGAAGGAGTCGAGCAATCTATAGCAGACCAATTCACAGCGCTCACGGCACGTCTCTTGATGGAATCCGGAGAAAAGCTGCAAATCATCCGCAAGAGCGATGTCAAAAATTGCAATGACAACATTTGCATTCAAACCGAACTAGCGTCTTACGGCTACAAATCCATCTATTTTGGAGAAATCGTCCCGAACATCAAAACGGACAGTTTAACGCTAAACCTTACCCACGCTTTCTACGAAGATTCGCTTCCGATGCTGCATAGAGCAAGCATCAACGTTTCAAGGAATTCTGCACTTAGCGACGCCATTACGAACAATAAATTAAGCAACCAACTATTGGATGCACAAGGCAAAGAGACAATCAAAACCAAGAAAAACAGAACATACATCCACATCGAAACAGACCCCGACGGAGCAACAATTTCACGTTCCGAAAAAGATGCCATCTGCAAATCGCCTTGCACATTCGTCACGGCAGATACCACAAAATTCACGGTTTACGCTTACTGGAATGTCGATAGACACTTGTGGGGCGCAAGCACAAACATCGTTCCACTCCCTGGCGACACGGTTCATGTATCGCTCAAGCTCAAGCGTGTCACGCCCGAAATCCGAATTCTTACCTTCCCCGAAGGTGCAAGCATTTATAAAGCAAGCTCGCCAATTACCAAGCGTTCCAAAGCTATAGCGCAAACGCCCGAAAAAATTCCAATGTTCAACATGGGAACAGACAGTCTCCTTATCCGCAAAGCTGGATACCACGACACGCTCATCAGCTTCTTTGTGGCACCGGTTCCGCAAATAGACTTGAGCATCGATTTAAAGAAATTGACCGACTTCGATGAAATCGAAAAACAGAACAAATGGTTGCACGACAAAAAAATGCAAACCATAGGCGAAGCGTTTATCGGAGGTGGCGCAGGAACAATTCTCATCGGTTCGCTCTTGATGTACTTCGCCCATTTGGACTACAACGATGCCGACGACATCAAAAAAGATCTCAGAATTCCTGGAGCGGCTAAAGGCAAGAATTATCAGGACAAAGTCAAAAAGAATAAAAAACTTGTAGACCAAGGCGATAACAAGGCTATCGCTGGAGGAATTTTGTTAGGCACTGGAGCCGCCCTTCTCGGCATCGGCCTTTACTTCTATTTCTAACATCAATAACAGCAATTATTATTAAAAAAGCGTCGGCCAAGGATGGGGAGGGTGCAGGGAGGGGCCCGTGCGGCCTTCGCAACTCCGAGCTGGGGCCCCGCCCGCATGACGTACTTTTTCATATTAAAAAAACGACTTTTATAATAAAATCAAAAAATTTATTTTTTAAATTTCTAAATTTGTCCCAATGAAAAATACAGTCCTAAAAACCACAATTGCCTTAGCTCTTTTCTTTACCGCTTTTACATTTGCTTCTGACGCGATTGCCGCCGATACGATCGCCAACGCCAGTACCGCAGCAACCGAAGCCACCAAATCAACAGGTATCTACAACCAAATTATCGATTGGTACAATGAAAACTTGAACTACGGAACCATCACTCTTTTGATGGCGATCGAGAGCTCGTTCATTCCGTTTCCGTCAGAACTTGTTGTGCCGCCCGCCGCTTACAAGGCTTTGCAGCCGGGATCGGGCCTCAACATTGCGCTCATCGTTTTCTTTGCAACGCTCGGCGCCTTGATCGGCGCATACATCAACTACTATCTCGCCAAGATTCTCGGTCGCCCGATTATCTACAAGTTCGCCGATAGTCGTCTCGGACACTTCTTGCTGCTTGACGTTGAAAAGGTTGAAAAGGCAGAAAACTATTTCCGTGAACACGGCGCCATCTCGACATTCGTCGGCCGCCTCATCACGGTAATCCGCCAGCTCATTTCTATCCCGGCAGGCCTTGCCAAGATGAAGCTCGCTCCGTTCACGCTCTACACGTTCCTCGGCGCCGCCATCTGGAACTGCGTCCTTGCACTGCTCGGCTATTTTGCCCATGGCCAGAAGGACATCATCGAGAAGTACAATTCCGAACTCGCGATCGCGTTGCTCGGCTTTGGCGTGCTCTTTATCGGTTACATGGTCTGGAATGCAGTAAAGCCGAAGAAAAAGTAATAGACTAAAAATTGCAATTTTTGACGCAGCGATTGTTTCTAAATTCAGCTTCTAAAACAAGCTTGCCAAAGGTGTAGCGGTGGTAAGTTCCATTGCGGATTCCATGGACAAAATTCATATCTTCAGCCAGAAGTCCCATTTCATCGTAAAACTTCACAACACCATGAATTTGTCCATTCTCATACGGAATTTGGCGACGAAGATTTCCATTTTCAAACCATTCTTCGGACATGCCGTTGAGCACACCGCGATGATAAGTCTCGCGACTTTTTCGTTTTCCATTCGAATAAAAAATGGTACTAATCCCTTCTTCTTCACCATTCCGATAGCCGATGGTTTCGTGCAATTTTCCATTCGCATCGAACGAACGGAAAACACCTTCCAATTTGCCATTCTTATACGGAGCTTCAACCGCCAAAGTCCCATTCGGATGATACGAAAGAGCTACCCCCTCGCGTACGTTGGAACCCTTTAAAACGGTGTAAATCCGCGCCACACGACCGTCATCATAAGTCGTGCGAACCGTATCTAAAGCAACAGGAGCTGCTTTGGGCGCCGCCATAGCCGTGCTAGCAATCACAAAGGGCGCAAAAAACGTGAAAAAAAGCGTTTTCATTACATTATAATGTAGCATATTCAATTCAGATTATGTATTTTGTGAGCGTCATGAACGTTACTTTTTTAAATCCCCCCTTCCACCCGATGTTCAGTCGGGAATCTAGATCCCCGTGTGTTACGAAGTCCAGTACGCTTTACTGGCCCATGTTTTTAAGCTATGCTGCCGGCGTTTGTGAAGCCGACGGTAACGAAATCCAGCTGATTGACAGCCCCGCTATGGAACTTGACCTCGCGCAGACGCTCGAAGGCATCAAGAAGTTTGGTCCGGAACTCGTTATTTGCAGCACAAGCACCCCGAGTATTTTGAATGACCTCAAGGTTGTCCACGCCATCAAGCAGGAAATGCCGAATGTGAAGGTGGCCATCATGGGTACGCACGCGACCGCCGAGCCGCTCGAATCCATGGAAATGGAACCGTCTTTGGACTATGTTGTGATTGGCGAAGCCGACTACACCTGTAGGAACCTCGTCCGCGCACTGCGTGGCGATGGCGCTCCCGTTGGCCAGTTTGCAGGCCTTGCTTACCGCACCGCCGAAGGCAAAGTGGATTTCCAGCCCGAAGGCCCGAAGATCGAAAACCTGAACGAAATTCCGTGGGTTTCCAAGGTCTACCGCAAGCACCTTTACAGCTGCTACAAGAAGTATTTCTATGGTGCAAACCTGAACCCGCTTATCGTGATTTTGTCTGGCCGTGGCTGCCCGAACCACTGCAGCTACTGCGTGATTCCGCAGACACTCAACGGTCACAAGTTCCGCCGCCGCGATCCGAAGGACGTTGTCGACGAACTCCAGTACATCAAGGAAAACTTCGAAGATTTAGGCGAAGTGTTCTTTGAAGACGATACGTTTACAGCAAGCCACGAACACGTGCGCCAGATTTGCAACTTGATTCTCGAACGTGGTCTCAAGATTACGTGGAGCTGCAACGCCCGTGCAGATGTGCCGCTCGATTTGCTCAAGCTCATGAAGAAGGCCGGTGGCCGCGAAATGTGCGTGGGCTTCGAAAGCGCCTCCCCCGAGGTTCTCGAAAAGATCCACAAGGGCGTGAAGAACACCGACAAGGCTATCGAGTTCACGAAGAACGCCCGCAAGGCAGGACTCCTCGTTCACGGATGCTTCATGGTCGGTAACCCGGGCGACACGCCGGAAACGCTCCGCATGACGCTTGACTACGCCAAGAAGCTGAACCCGAACACGGCCCAGTTCTACCCCATCATGGCTTACCCAGGCACCGAAGCCTACAAGGAAGCTCTTGAAAGCGGCGCGCTCAAGTCGAAGGATTACAGCCAGTGGCTCGACAAGGACGGATTCCACCGCACCACGATCCAGCGCGGAGAACTCACGAGCCAAGCACTCGTAGACTTCTGCGACAAGGCCCGCCGTGAATTCTATCTGCGTCCAAGCTACATTTTCCATCAGGGCATCATGGCGATCAAGAACCCGCGTGAACGTTACCGCGTTCTCCGTGGATTCGGCACGCTCGTAAAGCACCTGTTCAGGAAGCACGGTGAACTTGCCCCAGTCGCAAGACAAGCTCCGACAATTAAGGAGTAAACAGTAGGCAGTAGACAGTGGTTAGAAACTGTAAGAAAAAAAACTTGCAAAATCTAGCCGCAGTTACTAGAATGCGAAAAAACGCCGACGAAACGTAAAAGGAACTGCCGACGATTTTAAAACGACTCGCAATAATGCGGGTCGTTTTTTTTGCGAGATTCATGTATACATTTTTTTATTTTTTCACAAACAAATTTTCTCGTGACAGAGGCCTTATGATTTGCAAAAAATGCGGAAGAGAATACGAAGACGACATGCCGAAATGCCTGTGGTGCGATGCGTCAAACGAAAGACTTTATTCGCAAGGCGAAAAAGAAGCCGCATCCGCAGATTCCGAGATTCAACAAGAAGCCAACCAGGAATCGCACAAAAAGCTTGTCGACCCAGAACTTGAACAAGATTTTGACAACAACGTACGACGCGGGAAAAGCGCCATTTCGTGGACAAAGTTCCAAATGGTTCTAAACGTCATTTTCTTCTTCGTAGAAGTAAAGACATTCGGCGCAATTGCGGCATTTTATGGAAGCTATAAAGTAAATGCCCCTATACCAAGAGAAGTCAATCTTGCTGTATGGACCTTAATCGTATTTTTTATGGCCAGCGCAATTCCCTTTTGCGTTTTCATCGGCAAAAATTTGCTTTGGATTTATCATGCTCATAAAGAACAAAACAACTTCTCAGAGACACAATTTTCTCCGTGGGGAGCAACCATCTGCTACTACCTGCCCATTGCAAATTACTTTATCTTTAAAACACTAATAGATAATCAATATGACACCATGAAATCAATGGGTATAAAAGCCCAAGCTGTTCCAAACAAATTGCTTACGTGGTTTTTATTATTCAACATCGCAACACCTATTTTTAATTATATCTGTTTAAGGAACTTCAATACCCCCGTCCTATTTATCAGTACGGTTTTGTGGTTTATCCTTACCATTTTATACATCAAGTTCATCAGAGTCGCGACAGCAAACGAGCAAGCCATGCACGACTTGCTGAATAACAATCGAATCAACAAAAAAGTTGAAGAAATCATTGCCCAGCGCAATGCAGACCAGCAGAACACTGCGCAAACTTAAAAGATTCTCTAAAATTCGAGAGCGACCCGCCCTAAAGCGGGCCATTTTTTTACACAAAGCAGAGCGAAACAACGCCCTCACTTTACTTCAGCCGATTGAACTTTTTCATTTCTTTGTCCAAAAACGTATCGACGTACTTGGCATAAATGAGCGTTGTATCGAGATTGCGGTGGCCCAGCAATTTGCTCGTCGCGGGGAGCGGGATTCCAATGGTGATGCACGTTGTTGCAAATGTATGTCGCGCCAAGTGGCAATGGATATGCTTGTAATATCCTAGCTTTTTAGCCGCCTTGCGAAGCGTGCGATTGAAAGACGCATTATCAATGACATGGAAAATGCGTCCCGGTTTCAATGGTTCCGGGAGCAAAAGCCGTGCCTGCACAGGAATCGGAATGTACACCGCCTCGCCCGTCTTGTGGGTTTGCTTTCGAATTTTCCAATCGAAAATTTCGGACGAATTCAATGTTCGCAGGTCGCTGTAACGTAGTCCCGTAAAGCAACTGAACAAAAACACGCGCATCACTTCTTCTTCCGAGCGCGTCAACGTTGTCCGCATGTCTTGAAAATTAAGGTACAGTTGTTTAAGTTCTCGCAGCGTTAAAAATCCACGATGCGAATACGCACGCCTAATTTTCACTTTTTCAAACGGGTCGCAATTGATGACTCCATCCGCCTTCATCTTATTGCAAAAAACGCGAAGTACCGAAAGCGCCTTGACAACAGTAGCCTCCTTGTTCCGCAAGGATTCCAGATGTTGTTTAAAGTCCCGCACAAAATCCGGCGTTAAATCTTTGCACTCCAGCCCAGGGCAAAAATATTCAATTTTTTTCAAATTCCAATAATACGTGCGTACCGTGAGCGGCGCCAATTCATCGGAACTTTTGTTCAAATAATCCAATGCATAGTCTATAAAACGCATAAAGCCTCCATGTTAAAATTGGAGGCAGAAATTAACAAAGAATATTTAATGACGAACTTTCGCCGAACGGATTATTTTTTCGCAAATCGCCGAATCCACTAAATCAGGGCGGTAATTAAATTCCACAAACAGCGGCGTTGGCTTGCTGAATATTGAAGTAGAACGGTTAGCATGAATAACAACGGTTCGATGAACTGATATAGCACCATGGAATATACTCATAGAATCGAGGCGGGCGAACGTCATAAAATCTTTTCCTTTGCACTTTCTATTGGTCACTCTGCCGTGTTTTGTAGACCCGCCATCATAAAATGACATAATGCGATTGTCAAAAGAATCCTTGATATAACGAATGTTCCATCCGCTACTGGATTCAGACGAATCAACGGAAAGACCTTCGGGCAGTTCGAGCAGATAATAAGAAGCTCGATATACATTCTTGCCATCAACAACAGGATCCTCGCTTGATTTTGAACAAGAAGCAAAGAGCGCGACACACACAACTATATAAATGCGCCCTAGATGGCGGATTATGTCGGCCAAGACGTTCTTCGGCATTTTATTCCATAGCGGGAACTGTAAATTTTTCGTGAAGACTTTCATCGTTTTAAAAGTACATAAAATAATGTGAGAAGAAAAAAAATAAGCCCATGGAGTTTGTCCATAGGCATATTTCATCGAGAAAGGCGATGCCGCAACAAGTGCGGCATGACAAAAAGGAATTACTTTGCGACCTTAGCGAATGCAGCACCAAGTTTTGCGAGAGCTTCGTCGCATTCGGCGGCGGAGACGTTCAGCGGCGGGAGCATACGCAACACGTTGCCCTTGGCGCTCAAGACCATCATGCCTTCGTCGCGAGCGGCAGCAATCACATTGCCGACCGGGAGGGATTCGTCGAGAGCGAGGCCGAGAATAAGGCCTTCACCACGCACGCCCTTCACTGCCGGGAACTTTGCTGCGATAGCTTCAAGGCCAGCCTTGAGCTGAGCAGAGCGAGCTTCGACATTGGCGAGGAATTCCGGCTTTGCAATCTGGTTCACGACAGCGAGACCCACTGCGCAAGCAACCGGGTTACCGCCAAACGTCGTGCCATGATCGCCCGCCTTGAGCTGGTCAGCGACCTTCTGGCGGAGGAGCACTGCACCGAGCGGGAGACCACCGCCGAGAGCCTTGGCAAGCGACACGAGGTCAGCGTCAATGCCATGCTTCTGGAGGCCAAGGAATGTGCCGAGACGGCCCATACCAGCCTGAACTTCGTCGACAATCACGAGGCAGCCGAATTCTTTCTTCAAGCTGTTGATTGCAGCGACCATTTCATCGGACACGGTCATCACGCCGCCTTCGGCGGCAAGCGATTCGAGCATGATAGCGCACGTGTCGTTGTTGACTTCTGCCTTGAGGGCTGCAACATCGTTCCAAGGAACGTGAACAAAGTCACCCGGCATGGAGCCAAAGCCTTCAC
>CAMJNF010000004.1 GCA_946407235.1 uncultured Fibrobacter sp.
CATGGAAAAGTTCCAAATGTTTGTCATTGAATGTTGCCGCAATTTTATCCTGAATTACTTCCGCAAACAATTCGTAATCAAACAAAAGTTCCGGTTCTTCGACTTCGTCTTCTGAAATTCCGTAAAGCGGACCAATCAGTTGAGCGGCCTCTTTGACGCAAAACTTGTGGACGAGCGTTATCAGGTTGTCTTCACGGTAACTCGTCTTGCGCGTAATCAAGTTCAGATATACAACCTGATCGTGACCTTCTTCGTCTTTGACGACCTGCGGCTTAATTCTTTTAATTGTTCGCAGCCAGCTGATTTTGCCGGAGAAACCCTTCTTGTAAATCGTTTCGGATTCCACAAAGTAGCCGAAATCGAGATAGTACTGCAATACCGAAAGATACGCGTAGAACGGGAAATCCTGTTGGGATTTTTTCATGTCTTCTTCGGAGAAATAGCTTTGCAGGGATTTATCGTTCAGCACGGAAATAAGCTGATAGAAATCGCGCTTGCAAATATCTTCAGGAGGCTTAGACGCACGATACCCCATCGGGAAATAGATCTTAGGTTGATTATCTTCAATCCTTATCCCGACAAACGATTTGTCCTTCTTTTCGTCATTTGAACACCAAGCGTCATACACGCAAAAATCCGCAAAAGACGCGAAAGCCTTTTGTGCAGGTTCTGCGGGATTTGGATTCTGTTCAGACATTTAGGGATTTACTTTACTCTCAGCGTATGTTTTCGTTAGATCGTCTTTATCCTTTTCAATATCTTTGAATATTTTTTTGAAAGCATCAAAACCAACATTATCTTTAGATTTAAATTCCTTCGCAAGTTTGGCAAACGAAACAACATCTTTATTTTCAGTAACATCAGGCTCGTTGAACACTTCTGTTGCTGTATTACGTCTAAATACATCATACCATAGGTATTTTAGGACCTTCTCTGCGAAATCTTCTTTTGAAATGTTTTTGTACTTGGTGACCTTTTTGTCTTTTACCTCTACGGCATCAGTCGAAATAAACCATCCACCAAGACATTTATCTTCTGACTTGGAAAGAATTCCTTTTTGAGATAAAATTTTCTTGTTTATCCAATTTCGGAAGCTACCCCAACGGACACCTGTTGAAACTTCACTTTCTTCATCCTTGCCAATAATTATATCATATTGTGCGGCATCATCCAATTCATTTTCAATCATTTTGAACTTAAAACGACGTTGGAAGGCATTATCCATCGTGAACACGTTCTGGTCGCTAGTGTTCATTGTCGCGTAGATAGACAAGTTGGGTGGCAAACGTATTGCAGTATTTGTGGAAAAATGGAGCACATTTCCATCATTTGCCTGAACATCAATGCAGGAGTAACATTTGGGATTGGTATCTGTTCCAGAACCTTTCGCCTCAACGCTATGTTTATTCTTTTCGTTCGTTTGTTCGTTCTTAAGTTTCTGAATGTCACGAATATCGGCATTTATATCCTGGTTGTCAACGCCATAAGAGCTCCATCCAGAATCATATTTATTTTCAGTGGATTCATCCGCAGGTTCACCCTTCTTAATTCGGTCCAATAATTGAAACATCTCACCAAAAATCGCAGCTGCATTTCCGCGATTGATTTCTTCAATAATCAGGAAGAATGGCTCGCCCGGATTCAAATAAGCACGGCGGACTATTTCAGAAAATGGACCGGGCTTAAATTTATATTCAACCCCCTTGTTGTCAGGCAAAACACAAGGATAAATTTGGCCAACAAAATCCGCATTGCAATATTCTGGATGAAACACACAACGAATAGTGTGGTATTGTTTGTCTGTGACAGAATGTTCCTTCAGTTTTTTGTCAACAACTTCGTTTACCTTATAACTCTTGCCACAACCAGGAACGCCATAGTAGATTACTTGTTCGCAAGAATGTAGTTTATTACTAGGCTTTGTCTCGGATGGATTATTGTCTTTATCAGTTTTTACATCGAATAACTTTGCTAGTTGTTCAACATTTCTCTTTATAGAATCACTCATAACATTACCTCAATAACTTTAGAATCACAAATTCGAGCAAAGTCGCCTTTTCCTTCTTTCTTGATAATTCCAGCATGTTTCAAAGACCCCATGAAATACGAAAAACAAGTTATTTTAGTCAGTTTTTTCTTATGAGTTGAACCTTTTTCCATAACATTGATTGAAAAGATGATTTCACGTTTTTGATCATTCATGATAGATTGATATTCACTTTCAGTAACTTTATTTTGAAGGACCCCTAAAAGAAGCGCAAATTCTGATTCATTTATTCTATCGTATGTAAGAAAATGCCTGAGCACTTTTTGGAATATCTTTCCATACTGAACATTGCGATTTTGAATGATGTTGCGAATGCATTTTCTAATAATCTCATGCTTTATGTTTTCGAATTGATACACCCCTTTATCTTCTCCTTCAGATTCTGATTTCTTTATCGAATCAATGCAGAGATAGTAAGCTTTTCCCAAATCAGTAAAAAGACGCTTTGATACAAATTCATAATCGTTAATAATTCCAGCATTTTTCAAAAACGGGAAAATACTTCGAATATAACTTACGGTTGTAAAGTATGTAGCGTGATTTTGAAAATCTTTATATGTTTCTACAAAGCTATCTTTTTTATTTTCAAGATATCTATACATTTCATAAATGTATTCATCGGTCGTCTCATTAAACTGAGTACCTGGAGAATTCGGGGTGTCGATTACAATCTTCACAAATCACCTCTTAATCTGTTCTTTTATTGCGTTTGCAATAATGTTTGCCAGCATTGGTGGAACCGCATTTCCAACCTGTTTATATTGACTACCGCGAGTTCCGACAATTTCGAAATCATCTGGAAAACTTTGTAATCGAGCTGACTCACGTACTGTAGGAATACGTGGTTCTTTGTAATGGAAATAATTCCTATGCCCCGTATCAATTGTATTAGATGGTTTGAATGTTCCCATTCGTTCAAAAGCCTTGTTGTATTTTCGAATGTTCCAGAATTCAGGTGGCAAACTTTTTATATTTCCGCCATCAGGAATCTGATTAATGATTCCTATAGTCTGATCGGAATGGTTTGTGTAATCTTGATTTAGCGGATGTTTACAACAACCTCTCATTGCTTTTTGAAACTCATTTGCAGGACCAGATCCGTAGTGGTTGTTGTCTGAATCTTCTAAATCGCTAATACCATCTTTTGCGCTTAGTTTTTGGACAGGTGTAATTTCCTTAGGGAAAACAAATGTCCCTTCTTTAACGCCTACATAAAAGACCCTTTGTCGATTTTGAGGGATTCCATAATCAGATGCATTTAAAAGTTTATATGATATTTTGTATCCTAGTCCTTTTTCCCCAAAGCGTTCCAACAAATCTTTAACAAAAGCACCTTTATTGAGTGTAAGCATACCTCTAACATTTTCGATAACAAAGAAATAAGGATTTGCTTTTTTGACGGCCTTGTAGAATTCCAAATACATCTTATTTCGAGGATCGTCGACTTCTCTTCTTCCAACAGTGCTAAAACCTTGACAAGGTGGTCCGCCAATAATCCCTGTTATTTTGTGCTTTTTTAGCAAATCTGGAAGAATTTTTTCGTTAAAATCTTCAACAGATATTGTCATTCCAACTTTATTATGTCGATTGTGATTAAATGTCGTCACGGCATCCTTCCACATATCAACTGCAGCAACCGTTTTAAATCCAGCTTGTTCAAAGCCAAGACTTAACCCGCCAATTCCACAGAACAAGTCAATTATTTTCATTTTAGATGACTCCTGATGATTTCTTCTGCGACAACCTTCGCTAAAAGAGGAGGCACGGCATTTCCAACTTGCCTATATTGTTCCGATCTGTTTCCTACAAATTCAAATACATCAGGAAAGGATTGCAGACGAGCAGCCTCTCGCACCGTAGGAATTCTGTTGTATCTCGGATGGAAATAATTGCTATGATTATTTCCCGTATCTATCGTAACAGAAGGCATGTCATCTGACAAACGTTTATACGCTGAAGAATGGCGATTATTTCTTTGCGTAGGCCAAAGTTCTTTAGGGACGTCTTGCCAATTGCGTCCTTGCTTCACAAATGAAATTCGCTTTTGAACGATTTCTGCAGGATATCGGATGTCGTGATTTACTAATCCTGTCGAGCCTTTTCGAAGGTATGCTAAATAAACGTTAGGAGATGTTGGCTCTGTGTATTTTTGATTTTTCTCATACGAATACAAATCAGATATGGCATCAGATACTGTAATCGGCTTCTCGATTTTCTTTAACGACGCAAAACTAAATGGTGAATTTTTCGTCATCACAAAAAAATTGCGCAATCTTTTTTGAGGAACTCCATACTCTGAAGCGTCTAAAATTTGATGAGTAACCTTATAACCTCTTTCTTCAAAAATTTCGGTTATACGGTCTTTTGCATATCCATTGTTTTTTGTTATAATACCACGAACGTTTTCAATAACGATCGCTTTGGGCTTGGCTATATCAACAAATTTGATGAACTCGAAAAACAACTTGTTTCTGGGGTCATCGCATTCGCGATTATATCTATTTGCACTTGAGAATCCCTGACAAGGAGGCCCGCCAATAATGACATCAATGTTTTTTAGATTATCAAATTCATTCAGTATAAATTTTTTATCAACATTCAGAATGTCGCAGCAGATTCCTTTCCCATCTTTAAAATTGCGATTGAAAGTTTTTATAGCTGCAGCGTTGAAGTCTATTCCCCCAACAATTTTAAAACCAGCAAGTTCAAATCCTTTGCTTAATCCACCACACCCACAAAACAGATCAATACAAGTGGGTTTCTTCTTTTGTCGAGTCTGGGCCATATCGCTCCATTTTGAAAGTGAACGAGTTCACTCTCGCGGGAGCGGTTCTGGCCGATTCGCTTGGCCGGGGTGCGGACAAAAAGAAAGGGCGGGGAGCCGACTCACTCCTCGCCTAAAAGCGCGACATTTTCAAAAGAATACAATACACCCGCACAATCTTGCAATGGATTGCTTCACCCTTTCAGGGTTCGCAATGACGTTGCAAAACATCCCAGGCGGATACAGTACGCCCAGGGTACACTACGCCCATGCAACTTACGGGCGACGGCGAGTCATTGTCTTATTCTCGTTGCTGAAAGTGTCGAAGTTCCAAGTAGAGGACAAGAGCAAAACTCAGCGAGTCCACCCCTGTTCTGCACTTCTTCAGTCTTTTTCGGAAATAAAAAAGGCGTGGAGTTGAATGCATTTACCTACCTGAGGCCTTCGACTGCCCGCAACGAATAAACACAAACAACTCACGCCCCAAAAGGTCGTGCAGCATAAACAAATACAAATTTGCTATGTAGCCAAACGATGCGGCAGGCGGTGACCTGTCGCAGACGTGAGCGTCCGTCTTGTTCTCGTTGCAGAAATTGTCGAAGTTTCAAGTAGAGAACAAGAGAAAACTCTATTTTCATTCAAAATATAGATTATTCCGGTGTCAAAAGGTGACGCCACGCTCGGAAGGCAAGGAAAAAGCGTAAAAACGCAGAATTCAACCGTCTGCGGGGGTCAATTTTCCTCAAAATTGCCAAAATTTCCGCGAAAATCGCCGATTGTCATAATATGACATACGAGGAATGTATATTTGTATCGAGAACACTTTACCCCGCCTTTTTTGCTTGTAGGCGGAAGGAGTAGAAGATGGCTAGAAAGATCGAAAAAACGGATGATATCGCACTTAACCCACTTATGGAGTCGGGCATCGGAAAGATGATTCAAGTCATTCGAGGCAAGCAAGTGCTGCTAGACCGCGATTTGGCGACGCTTTACGGGGTGGAAACGAAGCGTATAAATGAGCAGGTAAAGCGCAATATTGAGCGTTTTCCTAAAGATTTCTGCTTTCAACTGGATGCCACGGAGCATAAATTTTTGAGATCGCAAATTGCGACCACAAAAACCGAAACCAGAGGAGGCCGACAATATTTTCCATATGTTTTTACCGAACAAGGCGTTGCGATGCTGTCTTCGGTTCTAAAAAGCGAGACAGCAATCAAAGTCAACATAGCCATCATGCGGGCTTTCGTGCAATTGCGTCACCTTATGATGGGTAACGGCGGTCTTATCAACCGTCTTTCAAATGTAGAAGCAAAGGATTTGGAACAGGACAGCCGCTTGACTGGTCATGACGAGCATCTGCTTGACCATGACCGAAAATTTGACGAACTTTTCGAAGCGATGGACCGTGGCGAGCTCAAAACCAAGGGTTTATTTTACAACAACCAGGAGTTCGATGCCTATGTATTTGTCTGCGACCTGATTCGTCAGGCAAAGAAAAGAATCGTACTTGTCGACAGGTACGTGACTGAAAAAACGTTGACCATGATGCTCAAACGGGAAAAGGGCGTTTCTGTGACAATCTACACCTACGACAAAAGCAAAGTCCTTGAAATGGACCTAGCCACTTACAACGAACAATATCCTGACAGCCCGATGCAAGTCTTGCCAAGTTACGGAATGCACGACCGATTCTTGTTCATAGACGATACGGCCTACCACTTCGGGGCTTCGCTCAAGGACCTTGGCAAGAATACGTTCTTCTTTACGCAGGAAGATTTCACATTGGACGAAGTGCTGAAGGAATCGCAGAAGATTCAGGCAGAAAAAGAAAGCCAGGCGTTACAGGGTAACAACGCGGATTAGAGTTCTGCGGGGGGTGCTTTTCCTCATAATTGTCAAAGGACGAAGTTGAAATTTTGCGGCTGTTCGAGAACTCAAGAGAGAACTTGTGGAGTTGCATAAAGAAGGCGACAAGGAGGAAAAGCATTCGAAAACGCAGCATTTCGGAGAGACTCTCACAAACATCGTTATGCCGGATTTAGAAACAACGGAAACAGAATCCACGTTGGAGCTGAACTATTTCCGTTGATTATAAAATAACCCCAATTACCGTTATTCACTTCTCTGGCTGCATTTCAAGCAGGTCCGCAGCAAGGGAGGCATCGTTCGGGAAATATTTTAAAGCGACATTCAAGAGACGCACGGATTCCTCGTCGCGTTTTTGCGCGTGGGCATCGTAGGCCATGTTCTTGAAACCAAAGACGGCTTCTGCATTCCCGTTTTTAGCGGCAAGCTCGTAGGCATATTCGGCGCGGTCATAGAACTTGGCATCGTATGCGAGGTTTCCCATGAAGATGGCAGCATCAGAAAAATCGGGTTTGATTTGCAGAATGTTATTCAAGATTTCCATTGCAATGTAGGGCTTTTTATCTTCGGCGAGGACATCGGCAAGCTTGTACATAATTTGCGTGTCGTCGATTTTCACGCTGAGGGCTTCGCGGTAGGCGTTGGCGCTTTCTTCGAAATTCTTGTTCAGGCGGTATACGTCACCGAGGTAGACTAGGAAATCGGATTCTTCGGGATGGAGCGTGTAACCTTCGCGAATTACGGCAACGGCTCGGTCAAAGTCGTTCAAAGCGATATTCGCTTCGGAAAGTTGGTAGACAATGCTGACATCATTTTTGTCGAGGCGGTAAGCGTTTTCGATAGCGCGGAGGGCGCCGACTTTGTCGCCGGTTTTGGTGTAGGCTTCGCCGAGGTAAAGCCAGCCGGAAATGTTATCGGGGTCGAGTTTGAGCGCACGGTGGTAAACGGCAATGCATTCCGGGAACTGCTTTAAGCGGAAGTAGACGCTTGCCATGTTGAAAAGGGCAGGGGCAAAATTGCCTTCGGAATAGTCCACGGCTTTGCGGTAAGCGGCGGCCGCCTCGGGATATTTGTCCATCTGGTAATAGCTATTGGCAATGTTGAAACTCACGGCAACGGGATCGGCGCCGCGGTCTTCGGCCTTGCGGTACAAGAGGATAGCTTGCTTGAATTTCCCACTGCGATAAAGGGCGTTCGCGCGTTCCATCAAATCAAAGGACGATTGCGCTGCAAACGACGACATTACAAAAAGCAAAACAAGAAAAAATGGTTTCATACTAGTCTCTAAACTTCACTTCGAAGGGTTGTTCCATGCCGCAGAAAGCAACGGCTTTGCCGTCCTTTTCGGCGGGAGCAAAAGTCATACGAGCAACAGCATCCTTCCCCGCTTGCGCAAGCCCTGAACCTGCGGGAGATTCTTCGATGACTTTGATATCATACGCGCGACCGCCAACATCCACGCAAAAACTGAGGCGGAGCATGGCATCTATTTCGCGGTCACGGATTTGCGGCGGCACCTGAAAGTTTGCGACAGAGCGGCTTTCGGGCTTTTTATCGACATCGCCTTTTTCAGTGGAGAGCGCGCCGCCTCGAAAATCGGCAACGAGCTCGCTATTGATGGCAGCACCCGCAGTTCCTGAAACGGCGCCAAGAGCCATGGCAAAACGCGGTCCCGCTTTGGGCGAGCGCGAATTGGACTTTTGGCGGTTTGGCTTGCGTGCGGTGCGTTTTTTCTCAATCTTCTTTTCGACTTCTTCAACTTTTTTCACGGAGACTTCGGTCTTGACGAATTTCTTTTCGTGGAAGATTTTACCCGTCAAGAACAAGTTCGCCATCGTCACGGAGAATACGAGAACCATGCTCGCGAGAATCGCCGCGAGGAGGATTGAAAAACGCTTTAATAATTTCTTAAAAAGTTTCATTTAATTCCTAGATCCTTCGACTTCGTTGCACTCCGCTCAGGATGACGTACTGCAAAAGGCGTCCCCGGAACGGAGTCCGGGGTGACATACCTCCAGACTCAGAATCACGCAATCACCTTCTTTGAAAAAGCGATTCTTAAGCAGCATTTCCTTCCTACCGTCTACTTCCTACTTTCTACTAAGCATCACTCCGCTTGGGCGGCGATGGAGACTTTTTTAACGCCCGCCAAATTGCACATATCAATGACCTGAACGAGCACGCCGGTTTCGGATTCCTTGTCGGCAATCACGACGGCTTCGCGGTCGGGCGCTTTCGCAAGAGACTGTTTCAAGATGTCTTGCAGGCTCGCCAAATCCACCTGGCGTTCATTCATGTGAATCGTACCTTCGCGCGTAATGGCGATGAGCAAGTTTTCTTTTTCCAGTTGGCTCGCCGATTGCGCCTGCGGTTTCGTCACATCGACACCCGTTTCGCGAGTGAACGACGACGTCACCACAAAAAAGATGAGCAAGATGAACACGATATCCATCAGCGGACCCATTTCAATGCCCACGTCTTTCTGTTTTCTTCTCGGTAAGTTAAATTTCATAACAAATCCTTTAGATTGCTTCGCCTACGGCTCGCAATGACGAGTAATGCGAGATTCGTCTGCACAAGTCACATTAACGCAAAAATTGCTAGTACGAGCTGCAAAATAGTTGTCGATTACAGTGGCACCAAGTTCCATTTCTTGCTTGAGAATTTCAATGCGTTCATCCAAGCGTTGCTTCAAAAGCGTGAGCGGGAACGCAATCAAAAGTCCACTCTGCGTAGAAATCAGCGCTTCAGAAATTCCATCCGCCATCAATACGGGGTTTTGGTTACCGTATAAAGTAATCACTTCAAAAGTCGAAACCATTCCCGTCACCGTTCCAAGCAAGCCCAAGAGCGGAGCGGCAGCAGCCATCACAGAAACTATGTGGTTCCCTTGTTCCATATAACGCACGCTTTTCATCATACGAACTTGCATATAATTGCGAAACTCGTCATAGCTTTCCTGCGCAACTTCAATTGCATACGAAAGCTCTCGCGAAAGGAAGCCTCCACGTTTACGCAATCTCGTCAGAGCAATCGTTTCGCATTGTCCCGAAGATTTGCCGGAAGCAACATTTCCAGATGCAGAACCTTTCTCGGACAAATCTTTTTGCATTCGTTTAACGACTTTATCAATATCATTTCTGAAAAAATCTCCACCAATGCGGAACCAGCTCGCAAAAAGGAAGTAGAACCCGACAACACCCGCCAAGAGAATGGGGAGCATCACCACCCCACCCGCCTCGTACGTGTTCCGCAATGATTCTATGAATATGTAGTACGTGTTAGTCATAAAGACTACTTGCTTTCCTTTCCAAAGACTTTATTCATAAGCGAGGTACTTTGCACGTAGAGTTCGCTGGTAATCTTTTCGATTTTTTCACTCAAGAGACCATGCAAAATCATCACCGGGATTGCAATGACAAGGCCCATTTCAGTCGTGATAAGCGCTTCGGAAATACCACCCGCCAACACGCGAGCATCATTCGTTCCAACTTCCGTAATCACGGTAAAGAGCGTAATGATACCCGTCACCGTACCTAGCAAGCCCAAAAGCGGAGCGATCGTTCCCATAGCGGCAAGGAGGCCCATGCGGCGTTCGAGTTTCGGCTGTTCACGGAGCAAAGCTTCTTGCAAGGAGCGTTCCGCATTTTCGCGTGTATCGTTCACCTTGTTGAGCACCGCAAAAAGCACCATCGCAAGGCTCGTCTCTTTCTTGAGGCAAAGATTGGCGGCTTCATCGTATTTTTTCTCGGCGACAAGCGCATCCATATTCTTGTTAAATCGACGGCCAAGATGACCACGATAAGAAAGCATCACGAAACGTTCAAGGAACAAGAGGAGCGCAATAATCGCCACAAGCATCAGCGGATACATCACAATTCCACCTTTCTTGAAAAACGCCTGGAATTTTTCAGTCCACGTGAGTTCCTTGACATCGGAAATGGAATTCTTGATTGCCTTGTTCTGCAGCACATCGAGAGGAATGGCGACAATCGCCCCCGAGGGTGAACCATTCGCAGCCCCAACTTGCGTCACAGCCTGCTTGATATTCTGCGAAATTTCTGCCGGGAGTTTCGCATTCCATTCAAAGACCTTACCTTGCAATGCACCCGAACGCATAAGCGATTGTACATCGCCATTGTCGCTAGCCACTTCGCCAAGGAACACAGTTCCCAAGCGCAAGCGATTCACGTTCACATCGGGGCGAGAGCCCACCTGCGAAATTTCGTGGCCATAAGTTTGCGTATAAGTGACTTCGTGGCGTTTCAGCAAATCATCCATAAAGCCCTGCACCGCAGCAATCGTGTTCGGCACTTTCTTTTCGGCTTCAATGTTAGCCTGTTTCAAGCGCAAAAGGCGCGCATTCATTCCGACCGGATAATCGCCTGCGACATCGCCAAGCGTCTTTTCAATCGAAAGCTTCACCTGCGTATTGAGGGCATCAAAAGCGATCTCTTCACCCTTAGATTTTTCTTCGGCCTCTTCGGTGACGCTCTTGCTCGACATCGCTTCTTCGGTAATGCGGCCAAGATCCGTTGAAAGCTTGGAATAACGGCCATCAAGTTCACGCGTTTTGTTCTGGTGTTCTTCCGTCATCTGCGATTCGGCATAGCGGTTGCTCCAGTGCTTGGCATCGAGCTTTTCGAGGGAATCCGCTTTTTGCATGCGGATGCGAGTGAGCGTTTCAACTTCGCGCTGCAAATTGCGAACTTCGACTTGCAACAAAGAATCCTTGATTCTGGCTTCGTCTTCGGCGTTTTTCTTGTCACTTGACCACGGCCATGCAAATGCAGAAGATGCAAGCATTAACAGGAGCGCAAAAACAATTCGATGCATAGATTGCTTCGCTGCTTCGCGGCTCGCAATGACGTTTTTCGACATTCTAAATTCCGAATTCCTAATTCCTAATTCCGAATTAAACATCACTTATTTCCTCCCACAACAGAAAGGCTTACAGGTAAGTTCACGATCTGAGGCGGCTTTTTCGCCTGTTTCACGTCAATTGCAAGCTTTACTGCAGCGCGTTCCTCCAAATCCAAGTTTTCATTCCATTCATAAACGACTTTACCGTTTTCCAACTTGCGTCCCAAGCGTCCATACACGGAGCCGTTTTCATCGACATAAACCATCCACTGGTTCCCAATGCGGAGAATCGTAGCATTCACGATTTCGCCATCCTTGCGAGTGAGCGGGCTATTGACAATCGCGACTTCGTCACCGAACTTGATTTCTTCGCCAAGCAAAGACTTGAGGCGAGAAAAAGCTTCTTCTTCGGAGGCATTGCCACTCTCGATTTCTCGAGTGAGCGACTTGGCACGATCCAGGCGGCTTTCGCGTTCCCACGGGAGCGTCTGTGCAATTTGCGCTTCTAGCTTTTTACTGATTTTTGCAAGTTCCAAACGCAATGCGCGGCGCTTTGCAGCCACATTTTCACTGCGGTTTTTAGCACGAGCTTGCTTATTACGTTCCTGCTGGAGGGTTGCAGCCACCTTGCGGATTTTAGCATTCAAGCTATCAATTTCCGCATGTCGCCGATCCGAATCTGCCTTGTAACGCTGTTCCAGAACTTGATGGCGAGACACATCTGCACGTAGCATAGAATCTGTCGCTGCAATTTTCTTGTTCAACGTTTGAATTTCAGAATTCAACTTTTCTTTTTGCATTTTTAAATCACGAATCTCAGACTCGTAATCCGCAAAAGCATTCACCGCCAAAAAGGCTGACATCAAGATAAAAATAAGTTTCTTTTTCATATTCACCTATGTAACACCTGAGCAATTAAAATTTGTCACCACAAAATTGAAAATTTAATTTTCTTTAAAACAAGCCTCTTTAATCTACAGCATGAGTTACTCCCGTCACAATTGTTGAAGGATTAACACCATCCATACCACTTTCATGCTTGTAGCCTAAATCTTCGCAAACAGCGTATTCCTCATGAAACGGGCTTTCGCACCACCTTTTAACTTCTTTTTCCCAAAGAGTCGATTTCAAACCGCCCACAACATAGCGGCTTACCATCGCAGGCCCACATTGCGGATACTTTTCGTAATTCCAATTGCGATCAGAGCACCACAACCACAAATATGAATTACATTCATTTCTCGACAAGCTATCCAGACATTGCGCCTTTAAACTTGAACAACTTGCGATATCATTATCTTTAAAATTGCTGGCTACGCAATAACGTTTTAGCCCATCAGCATAAGCCACTGCTTTTTGCTCAGCGCTGATAGAATCTGGCAAATACTCACTCCAAGAAACAACATCCCAAAGATCCATTTTTTGCATCATAGCAGCCTTCACAAGAGAGGGGTAACAAGTTTCATCATCCTTGCGGTAATAGAGATTGCTCCCTCCGTAAAGTTTATACGCCTCTTCATTAGCAGATTCCAAATCGCTCGAAGGGCCTTCCCCAGCACAATAAAGATCTAAATAAAGTCTACAACCTTTCGAATCCCAGCCCTTTGAATTATCTCCTTCTTCATTTTTACAAAGCCTGTTCGCAACATGTTGCATGTTCACCCAATTTTCAGAGTTAATCTTCATAAATACCGTTGTACGAGCCATTCCCGTAAAAACGCCCATTCCGTTTTCAATATTAGATTCAGGAACAACGCGAGAATCCGCAACAGACTGTTTTACCTTATCTATATAATCAATATATGCTTCATCTGTCGAATAAAGATCTACTGAAATCTCGCCCACCGGAAGCATCATGTTCGTCAAGTGAAGAGTATCCAAATTTTTGATACCACCCACTATATAATTTGCGGCATACCCAAGATTCAACTGAGTTTCCAAAGGATCGTGCATTGCAATGCCGCGGTAGCCACTTTCATCTTCAGTGGTAAAGCCTTCAAACATTTTATTGACGGTCGTGTTCGTCGCTTCACCATTCTTGGAACCATAATTCATTATGGATAAAACGCCACGGACAGAATGGTCATAGTCTAAAGCAGCTCTCACAAATTCCATATCCATCGGATATTCCAAGAAATCCATTTCTACCACATCGCCTTCGCTATATTCCACCCATTCAAAACTACCATCTTGCTTGGGGATATTGAAGCCCTTGACTTTCACAGGATTTGGAATTGTCGCTTTGGCCCTGTACGTCGATTCCACATTATGACCCGCGCTATCCCATTCAAATGTCGCTTCGAGCTTGTACGTTTCGCCAGCAATACCTGTATAATTTGGCTTACATGTCGCATTTCCACCAACGAGATAAATGCAACGAGAAACCTTGTTTGACGATGGATAAAAGCATCCTGGATTGTCATGAGAAGATTCAAGACGAATGGTTTCATCTTCACCGGTACCAAATTCACCTCCAAAGCGCCCCTGCAAAGTCACCTTGGCATAATTATAAAACGCAAAACTTTCTGCCGAAGTTTCATCGAGTTCATATACTTTCGAGAAGCACACTTCCGGTCTTTCATCTGCGACAACAAAACCATAAGTGTAAATGCCTGTATAAACATCGCGCTCTTCGGGATAATATTCCCATGGGCCATGAAAATCGCAAGCAGCAAGCAGTAAACCAACCACTAACCACCAACCACTAATCACTTTAAAAATAGTATTCATAATTCAACATAATCGGTAAAAAGGGGAACTGAGAAATTTCTGTTTTCTTCGGAGGATTTTTACGCGTATCGTAGAAAGTATAGAACATGTTGTCGTGATTAGTCAAGTTGATAATCGTCCAACTAAAATTCCACTTGCCTTCACGGCCCATATCTACAGCTTTCAAATCAATACGGAAGTAATCCGTTTGGCGGCCCGCATTGCGGCTTCCTGGAAGAACAACGACTTCATCCGAATATCTCTGGTGCCCTATATCTTGCGAAACATAATATCCTTTGTATTCACTGATTGGCATACCCGACGAATATTTTAGCGCAAGCGACGAGCGGAAATAACGACCTTTTTTCTTGTGTCTCCAAAGGGCATCATCACCGCCCTTCCAGTTAATACCAAGATCCAACTTTAATGCATACGGCTGATGCCAACTCGGGAAATAAGCCTTTGTACCGTCATTTGTTCGCGCAACACTAAGACTTTGGCTCCAGTTGATTCCGCCAAACCACCAGCCTTTATCTTTACGGAGTGAAAGTTCGTAACCAAGGGAATAGCCTTCTGCCGTACCAAAACCATCTGCAATCACAAAATCATCCGATGCCGTTTCTTCATTACTATCAAGAACCGCCTTAAACGTGTTCAAATTGTCTTGCGTTTTGTAATAAACGCCCGCCGTAAAATCGTAGCCTTCAAAGAGATCGCGTTGGCTATATTCCGCAGCAAACAACCATGATGACGACGGTTTTGTCTGTTTTCCCTTCGTTGTTGTCGTTGCCGGGTAATAAAATTCGTTCAACGTTTCTTGGTCTGTATAGACAATCGAATTCAAGTATTGCAAATAGTAACCGCCATAAAGTTCCAGCGACTTTGTATCATCGAGATTGATGTTCAGCGAGGCGCGCGGTTCCACACCAAAATGCGCTGCAGCCGTTTGATAATTGAAACGCAAACCATATTGCAACAAGTAATCGGGATTTATTTTCCATGCATCTTGCACATAAGCGACATGATGGAAAGTTTTTTGAATGTCCTTAATTGTCATCGAAGCCATCGCTTCTTGATAACGTTCATAGTCATATTCAAGTTCATAACCCAAAGTAAACGTATGGTTGTCAATGCCGCGATAATTGAGCCACTGCTTACCCGCAAATGTATAGAGGAACATATCAATTGACATGAGGTCGCTAACCTTCATCGTCTGGTAGAATTTACTGTAAGCGAGCGTTGCATTGTAATCCCAATCGCCATTGATGCGGTGGTAGAATCCAAGCGGAATCGCAATGTTTCCCCAGTCCATGTAAAGCGGGTCAAATTCCAAGCGATCCTTGCCAATGTAATAGCTGAACTTGAGTCGGGTATCTTTAGAAAAGTCGTACATAAATGTACCCTGCAAGTCCGTAAATTCATAATCGAGATCAAGGTCCAAAAGCCCAATGGCATTGCACAAATCAAGAATGTAGCCAATGTAAGTTGTGCGCCCCGCAAACACCCAGCGCGCCGGCCCTTGATGACCTTCAGTATGGAGTTGTGCTGCGAACGTACTGATTTTAATGCTTGTCTTGCTAAACCATTCATTTACGGAATCTTGACCGCCAGCGCGACCATCCATCTTGAGCACAGAACTTAAACGATTGCCGTACTGCGCCGGGAATCCGCTCTTGTAGAACTGCACATCGTCAATACCTTCAACAAGGAACGTGCTGAACAGTCCAAAGAAATGCACCGGAGAATAAACAACAGCATTGTCAAACAAGAACAAGTTCTGGTCGGCAGCTCCGCCACGCACATAAATCTTGGAACTGAAATCGGAGCTTGCGACAACGCCTGGGAGCGCCTGGATGCTCTTAATCACGTCGGCTTCGGCAAGGCCCGGCATGCGTTTGATAGACTTTGCGCTCACCACGGATTCACCCGGTTTGCGCTTGGGGCGACGGCGCAACTGCACCACGACTTTCTTGAGTTCGGTCACTTTCGAATTCGGGCCACCCGAAGCGAGAAGCTTTTCTACATCGACATCGGAGGAATCCGACGAAGACTTCACTGGATCCTTCGACTCCGCTTGCGCTTCAGCACGACCGTTCGAAATAGTTTCTTCAACCGTGACAGCGCCGGGGCCAAGCGTCATGCTGAAGGTGCTATCGCTACCAAGATAAAGGAGCTCATAGCATTTTTCCTTTTCGGCACCAGCCGTATCGGAATTTGTGACACAGATGTTCCAAAGCGTATCTTCCGGGAGCACTACGCTGAATGGCGTCCCGATGGTTGTCTGCAGCGCTTCTCCTGTTTCCAGGATTTCGACATTCAGCTTCTCGCCCGCTTCAAAAGAGGAGTCCTGCACAATTCCATTAAAGACAATGCTATCGCGAGCAGCGGCAAACGCCACCACCATCGACACAAGAGCTACTATTCTCAACATAAAATTCATTACAATTTCAATTCCTTTCCCCAATGGAACACTTGAAGATACAAAAAGTGTTACCACTTAATGCAAAAATTTATCTTTTTTACGTTTTCTTCAGATTCTTGAGAGTCGGAGCAAGGCTTCCAAAGTGTACAAATAAAGAAGAATCCAGCACGCACAACGTACTGGATTCTTGATTTTGTATTATATAGCCCTTTTAGAATTTACCCAAAGTAAGTCCGGCATAGAATCCTGGCCACCAACGGCCCTTATGATTTTTATGGCTAACATCGTCATGGTAGTTGCCAAGCGGTTTCAGCGGGAGCTTATTCAAATAACCTTCGCTCGTCAAGTTCAGCGTTCCGCCCACAGAAAGCCCGAAGAACGGCAACACTTGGTACACATAGCCTATACGGCCGCGGTGATGGAATCCACTTTTTAAATCATCCTTATCATCGAGATTCAATTTATCATAGACGCAAAAGAATGTGTATTCCAGTTCAAAATGGCTTCCGTATTTACCGAACTGAGTTCCAAATCCAATACCGCTTTCATTGATATCCCGGAAATGCCTAAAGAGTGAACCTTTTTTAAACAAGCGAGCCCATTCCAAATTCGTGTAGAAATAAGCTGTACCCAAGTGAGTCGAGACCCCTAGCGCCCCCATTTCGTTAATATAAGGAGTCGCGCTCCACACACCATTACCAACTATGTTAACAAGACCAACCGGGGATTTTTCGCAATTTGCGCAAATGTTCACAATACCCCACTGGCGACCTTTTTCCTTCGTGGCATAGTTCACTACACCAATCTGGAGTTTATTATTTTCGTTAGCAACGTTCACACCGCCCGCCACCTGAATATCGTTTTCCTTGGCGGCATTAACACCCGCTGCAATTTGGAGATTTGCAGTTCTTGCGGCGTTGACACCTGCAACGACTTGCATATTCGTCGTTTTTGCGGCATTCACACCTGCGGTCACCTGAAATTTTGTTTCCTTAGCGTAGTTCACACCAGCAGAAATCTGAAATCCCTCAAGCGAATCAATCGCCAAGTTCACAATACCAATTTGGGCACCAGATGATTTATACCTTGAGAAGTTCACAGCAGAACTTATTTGAGCACCGTCAAATGATCCCGCATAGTTGAACGCTGTAGAAATTTGAGCACCTTCAAAACGATGTTTTGCAAAGTTCACACCAGTCGTTATCTGCAATCCGTGCATTTCTTTTTGGGCAATGTTTGCCGCCAAGCTGAGTTGAGATCCAAGCATGTAATCTTTAGTGCGAGTTACAAGCAATCCCACCTGCACACCCTTACGAGGCTCTTTGTCAACATCAACAAAATTAAAGGTTGTGCGAGATTTTCCGTTTCGGTCCAAGGAATCAAGCGAGCAAGCAACGGAATCGCCCTCCGCACATGTCCCGCGACGTTTCAATTCACCACGGAGAACCGTCTGTTCTGCCACAACGCTCTTGAAATCATCAATTGAAATCTTTTCTTGTTTTCCATTTGCAAGTATCACGGACGTTCCCATGTAATCGGCTCTCTGCTGGAGATTCACCGTATAACGCCCCGCAGGAAGTCCAAGGCTTATCGCGCGGCCACGTTTTTTATTCAGTTCCGCAACAAGTTCACCTTCGGCATCACGAATATAAAGGCGACCATACACGTTTTCATCAAAATCAAGCCCAGCTCCAGTCGCACGCAAGTCCGTCATCACCACGTCACCGGTTCCCGCAAGATTCATATCACGGCTCGGATGCTGTGCGCCGCCCATCGTTGTTTCGGTTTTTTGGAGCGTTTCGTTAAACGCGAACTGATAGGCTTCGGACAAAGTCACTTTTCCATCGTTACTCAAGTCACCCGCACCACGCAGCCCACTGACCAAGGAATGGGTAAAGAACGATCCCTTAAGCTTGTCGCTTTCTTGGCTGGATTCATCTTGAGTACTACTCGTGATAAAAGCATAGCCCTTCATATCGCTACTTTGGTCCACCATGAACGCAGGCACCGCCTTACCGCCCTTCACACGGGTAATCGCGCCAGAACCACAAGCGTCAATCACAGCAATTTTCACATCGGCAGAGAGAGCATCAATGCGGTTACGCAAATCCCTCCATGCGTAAGTTTCTGCACCTAAGCGGAGGCCCGTTTCATCGGCATGGCCACTGTAATAAACAAGCACTTCATCGCGACCGCCAGAATTCTTGTCCTGTAAAATCTTTGCATCAAGATTTGAAAATTCTTTTTGCAACGAAGTCACAGACGGTTCGCGTACCAAAATCACGTTCTGCGGTTGCACGCCGCCCATTTCCTTAAGCACCTTAGCAAAAGAACGGGCATCACTTTCAGCATAACGCAACATCGGTCGCCCCGCACCACCATTATTTGCACTAACAGCAATGACATAGCGGTTAATTCGGTTGGATTCTGCAGCATTCGCATTCGAGGCCAAGAGCAACAGCACTAAAAGAAACATAGCCGACAGCACAGAAAAAATTCCAAGATCTTTATTCGAACAGAAAAACATTATTTACCCGCCTTTTTGAGAGTAAAACCAACCACCTTCACGTCACTTCTCTTGAGCAACTTATCGACATCATTTTCTTCTATAGAAAATTCATCCGAAGACGTTACAAAGAAGAACTTTTCAAAATAAGGAGCATCGTCCAATTTATACGCAAACGGAAGAGAGTTCATCTTTCCGGGAGCAAGTTCAATGGATTTTTCACCATTTCCCATGTGGATAGTCAACGCGCCATTGCCGTCCATGCTAAAAAGGAGACCAAAGCATTTTTCAGGAACGGCATAGCGCAATTGAATTTCGTCGCCTTCGGCTACTTCGTCAAAATCGTTTAATTGAACAATCCCAGCCGATGTTTTTTTCCAAACTTCCATACGCGCACCAAGTCCCTTGATTCGTGTGTCCGACGGCGTTTCAGCAAGAGCGACTTGCGTATTTTGCGAGCCACCGACAGCAGCAACATTGCTACCCACGCGTTCGTTCATCACGGAAGTTTCACGCTGCGCCATAAAGGCAACCAAAGCGACAGCCAAAACAAACACGGCAGCAGCGGCAAACTTCATAAGAGTAAAGCTCGGCGCATTTTTCGCAGCAGTATCAGTTACCGTTCCAAGATTCGCGGCGATTTTTTCAAACGGCAACCTATTCAAAATCGCCTTATTGTCTTCACGGAGCATTTTCACGCGTTGCGCAAGCATTTCATCCGTCAACTCGAGCTTGCCAATCTCGCGCATTTCCTGTTCGGGCAAATCGCCAGTCAGGAACCGTTCTAATTTCCAATCGGGGATCATCACTTTACCTCCAGATTTTTTACCTTCGCCTGTAAACCGCGCAAACGCTTACGAACACCGCTTACCGAAAGCCCAACTTCGCGGGCAGTCTCTTCAAGCGTCATGCCATCGACAAAATGGAGTACCGCCATAGTACGGCTCGATTCTGGTTCTTTCGAAAAGAGCTTGGCTAGCACGCTTTTGGTTTCGTAATCGTCGCGTTCGTCTTCAACGCACGCAATATTCAAAAGCAAACTCGAAGAATCGACATCAAGTCCACGACGACGCTTGTCACGAATACGGTTCAGGCAAAGCCTTGTTGCCGTATTCCATAAAAGGCTGCTCGGCGATTCCATGTTCAAACGATCCGTTGCAGAATAAATCCGCAAGAAAACGTCTTGCATGAGATCGCTAGCCTCTGCATCATCTCGAAGGAGTTGCAAGCAGCGTCTATAAACCATAGGCGCATACTTTTCGTAAATCTTCGCAAATTCTGCTTTTTTTAAGGTTTCTAGGCTTTTCACGTTTATGTAACACCGGAGGTATTTAAAAGTGTTACCATAAAAATAAAAAATTTTAAGTTCAATCTGTCATTCCCGCCTCCGAGCGGGAAACTCCCCTTTTTCATGTTCAAGAAGGCGATATTTTACTGTCATCTGCCACAGGGCCGAGATGACTGCGCTATATCACATCAGAACTTCGCAAGGTCTGCATGGACCGGCGGAAAATTTCTTTTCCGGCCCCCAATTCAAAAAAATACTTGAAAATACCAAGATCCACCTTGGCAAACGGGGCAAAACGAGCCTTCGCAAAGACATGCCCATTTTCATCAACCGTAAATTTAGCCTTAAACTGGTTTAAAGCCGAAGGCGCCAACATCACGTAATCAATCCCTTTCTTGAACCAATCCGGAGCAGAATCGTAATCAGGCGCAATACGTGTCGCAGGTTTCATCGCGTGCTGTACCCCCTGTGTTTCGCCAAACCCAATCGCAATCACGAGCTCCAATTTTTCGTCATCATTAATTTCAATCGTTGACGATTTTTTAAACGTGAGCCCCACGACGCAAGTATTAAGTCCAAGCATCTGCGCCAAAATCACAAGGTTCGCCACAGCATACCCCGAACGTTCATCAAGCGAAGCTTCACACCCCGCAACAGATTTCTGCCCGGCAACAGCGATATAATTCGTCACATTCTTGAATGAACCATAGTGAGCCAAACGACCGCTAAACGCCACATCATCATTCAAAACCAATTGCATGTGGAGTGCAAAACTCTCATTCAAATTCGTAATCCGCGACTGCAATTCCTCAATCTGCTCCTTGGTCAAAGGCTTCGATGTATAACTGCGTACGGAATGTCGCTCGAAAACAGCTTCATCTATAGTCATTTTTTCTCCTTTATTTGCACCCAAAAAGTCCGCAACCTCTAAAAAAAAGATAAATTATATATGAATAAAATGAATCAATTATTTTGTTGAATTTAATTCTTTTGGGAGCAAGTACAATATGAAAGTTCAAGAACGTTTTTTAAAGTACGTAAGCTTTACCACAACCTCCGACGAAGAAAGCGAAAGCTGCCCAAGTACAAAACAGCAACTCGAACTCGCCAAATATTTGGTTGAGGAATTGACAAACATCGGGCTTTCACAGGTAAAAATGGACGAAAACGGCTATGTCTACGGACTTTTACCTGCAACCGAAGGTCGCGAAAACGACACCCCCATTGGTTTCATCAGCCATATGGACACCTCACCAGACTTTTCGGGTATCAATCCAAAACCGCAAATTATAGAGGACTATGACGGCGAAGACGTCTTGCTCAAAGGCTCAGGCGCCATCCTTAAAGTCGATGATTTTCCAACGCTCAAATGGCTCAAAGGTCGAACACTCATCACAACCGATGGAACAACGCTCCTCGGCGCCGACGACAAAGCCGGCATCGCAGAAATCGTGACCGCCATGGAAGAACTCATCGAAATGGACCGCCATGCCGAAAGCCGAGGCTACGGAAATCTATCAGGCCATGGAGACATCTGGATTTGCTTTACCCCCGACGAAGAAATCGGACGTGGCGCCGACCGTCTTGACTTAAACTATTTCAAAGCCAAATACGCCTACACAGTCGATGGAGGTTTCGAAGGAGATATCGCTTACGAAAATTTCAACGCCGCAAGCGCCACATTCAAAATTCACGGTAAAGGCGTGCACCCCGGCGAAGCCAAAGGCATCATGAAAAACGCAAGCCTCATAGCCGCAGAAATCGCGATGGCGCTCCCCGAGAACGAAACTCCCGCCACAACCGAGGATCGCGAAGGTTTTTACCACTTGACCGACATACAAGGCAACGTAACCGAAGCCACCCTCAGCTATATCGTTCGCGATCACGACCAGACGCGATTCGAGGATCGCCAAAAATTCCTGAAAGAAATCGCTGAAAAGTTCAACGATAAATTCGGTAAAGGTTCCGTCGAACTCGAGCTCAAACACTCATACAGCAACATGCTTCAAATTATCGAAAAAACGCCCGAAGTCCTCGACCGCGCCCGCAACGCCATCATCGCCGAAAATATAACGCCCGTCAGCGACCCCGTCCGCGGCGGCACGGACGGAGCAAAGCTCAGCTTTATGGGGCTCCCGTGCCCGAACCTGGGCACCGGAGGTTACGGCTTCCACGGACCATTCGAACATGTGACCGTCGAAGGCATGGAAACCGTCGTCAAAATCATCAAGAGAATTGTCAAAAGCAAAGGATAAAATTTTTCAATTTAATACAATCGTTTAGATATAGCAACTTTGAATTTCTCACTTTAAAATGAACTCTTTTTCAAAAAAAATTATATCATTATAACGATTATAGAAAGGAGAAAATTATGCATATTTCATTCGTAATATTTAATACCATTGTTCTTGCCATCATTATCATTGCGGCATTCTGCCTCGGGCGCCATGTCAGCAAAGCTTGCAAAAAAGAATCACCCGAAGCACAAAACAATACGCCATATGAAGACTGCCTAGAAGAAAACTTAAATAAATTTGAATATGGTTCATTCACAGATGCCCGCGATGGAGAAACGTACCGTACAATTCAAATCGGGAACCAGATTTGGATGGCCGAGAATCTGCGCTACAAAGCAGAAGGGAGCTACGCTCCAGACAACGATGAATCCAACGTTCAAAAATTCGGACGTCTTTACACATGGACAACCGCTTTAGATATTCCTGCGGAATATTGCGAACAGTCCACGGCAAAAGATATTGAAATGTACAACAAAATAAGAGACAAAAATTACAGGGGAATCGCACCGGAAGGTTTCCACATTCCAAGCAACAAGGAATGGGAACAGCTTCTAAGCAATCTAGACGCAAAGTCCAATGGACGCGAACTACGCAGTAAGTGCAATTGGCGTAAGCCCGGTTCTGATTCTTTTGGATTCTTTGCGCTCCCCGCAGGATACCGTTTTGATAACGGCAACTTCTGCCGCTTCGGCAAACGCGCGCGTTTCTGGAGCAAGGACGAATACGGCAAGGCAAACGCCTTCCGCTTAAGCCTTACCAACAGTACCATAGACATCGAAGGCGTTTACAGATCCGATGCGCTCTCGATACGCTGTGTCAAAAACACATAAACAAATTCAAATAAATGCAAAAGTCCCTCGCAAAAAATTGCGAGGGCTTTTTGTTACCGCTTGTGTAAGAACACCATGGTTTCCGAGGATGGGTGTATTTATTTGGATGGGTTGTCACCGTGAATGTAGCTTACAAAAGCGAAGCGCTTGCTATCGGGGGCCCAGGAATTGACATTAATTGTTCCTTGCCCACCAAAAAGTTTTAGAATCGTTTGCGGAACACTCCATTCGGCTGCGGAAGTCTTACCGCTTGAACCTGCAGAATTCAAACGGTGCATCAAACGCAACTCCACGTATTTATTCGGAACATGTTCGCCCGGTCGCACATCCGTTTCCGTATAAGCAACCATCACAACTTTTTGACGGTCCGGCGAAATATGCGGGAACCAAGTGTTCCAATGCAAGTCATGCGTCATCTGCGTTTGTTCGGATCCGTCCGCTTTCATGCAGAAAGCCTGCATACGCCCGGAGCGCTCAGAATTGAACCAAATATACTCACCATTGCAATCATACTCGGGACCGTCATTCAACCCGAAAGCAGTCGTAAGGCGAGTTTCATTGCCACCCGTCGCTGGAATCGTGTAAATGTCATAGCTGCCGTTGCGTTCGGCACAGTATGCGAGAGTCTTGCCATCCGGCGTAATGCCATGCAAGTAGCTTGGTGCAAGAGGCGTCACTAAGCGCGGTTCGCGACCGTCAAAGTAAATCTTGTAAATGCGCGAAAGCCCGTCTTCTTTCGTGTGGTGGCTCACGTAAACGCCGCTGCCATCTGGGTCAAGAACGTGGTCGTTATTGCAGTTGTCCACATAATGACTTTCGATTTTTGCCACCTCGCCCGTTGCAAGCGAGTACTTGAAAATGCGTCCATTGCTGTTGTACGTAAGGAATATTCCATCAGCGCTCCAGTTCGGTGCTTCAATCACGCCGTCGAATTCCTTAAGGACTTTAGCTTCACCAGTTTCGATATCGAACACTTGCAAAATAGACTTGTCGCCATTGCGGTTCCACGTTTCACTTGGAGAAATTTCAAACGTGTAGCTCACGCCAATGCGTTCACGAATCTGGTCCATGAGCGTCATGAACTCCATCGTTTTGGCATGAGTCATTTCCGGTCGCTCCCAAATAATTTGTTTTGAGAGTGAGCGAGGAGCCGAGTGGTCGCAAATTTCGTGCCGGAATTGCGCGGGATTTTCAATCGCTTCCTTGCATGCAAGGACTTCGTATTCGTAGCAATTGCAAAGGCGTGGCGGTTCAACCGTTTTAACAACATTCCCGGCATCATCAAGCAATTCCAGTTTTACCATGTCGTTCAAATTCTGCACGCGAATCTGCCCCGCCGTTCCGTAAATCACGCCTTCATTATGCGTTGGCGAGACCATTGATGTCTTAAGATATGCTTTTGGGCCGTTTTCGTACGTGAGATTTATCCAGTCGCTCGCATCCACGCCCGTCTTGAACTTGATGCATTTGCAATCCATCGATGTAATCTCGTTACGGACGAAATTGCCATCAGAAGTTTCGCGTGTGCCAAGGAACAAGTCCGCAAACGTAAGGCTATAAATGCCGATATCCAAAAGCGCACCGCCCGCAAGCGCAGGGTCATGCAAACGGTCCCTATCGCTAAGTTTCATCGAGAAATCAGCTTCGACCGTTTCAACATTTCCAATGCGACCATCGCGAATCCAGCTACGGATTGTCTCCAGTGCAGGTAAAAAGCGCGTCCACATGGCTTCGCACATGAAAACGCCCTTGTCATGCGCGAGCGAAATTACTTCGGCGGCAAGTTTTGCATTCGCTGTAAAAGCCTTTTCAACAAGAATATTCCGACCATGTTCAATACAAAGTTTTGCAAATTCATGATGGTGCGAATGCGGTGTCGCAATATAAATCAAATCAATCGCAGAATCCGCCGCAAGTTCCTCGTAACTCCCATACGCTTTTTCAAATCCATATTTTTTAGCAAAAGCCGCAGCCTTTTCCAAACTGCGAGATGCGACAGCGTAACATTCTACGCCCATTCCCTGATTTTCCAAAGTTTTAACAGCGGCAGCCATCTTTGTCGCAATATGACCGCACCCAAGAATCGCAAACTTCAAATTTTTCATACCATAAATATAAATCGCCCGCACCCGAAACCACCAAAAAATTTTGCACCCCCTGTTTACCGCTGTAGCCGAATAAAATCAAACCCGTTTATCAGTTGCCGCCCACATTCAAGTCTGTCATGCCCGCCACCGCGCGGGCATCGCCCTCACCGTCAAACGCTCTAGAATTTGATATATTTCTCACCATGAAGCAGATTGAAACAGTTGCAGTTGTGGGTCTCGGAGCTGTCGGTGCCGTTGTGGCAGAACAGCTCTTGAGCGTTCTTGGGAACAAGCTTTATTGCGTAATGGACGCAGAACGCAAAGCGCGCTACCAGGCAAGCGGAATCATCATCAACGGGAAAAAAGCGGACTTCAACTTTGTCACACCGGACGAAGTTCCAGTCGTTGATCTCGTAATTTTTGCGACCAAGAATTTGCAATTCAACGAAGCGCTCGAAGAAGCAAAAAATGCCGTCGGCTCGAACACGGCTTTGCTTTCGCTTTTGAACGGCGTGCATTCCGAAACAGAAATCGAGCGCGTCTATGGTGCAGAAAAAACGTTGTACGGATTCATTGTCAATTTGCAATCCATCAACAAGCACGGAAATATCGATTGTGCGGGCCGAGGCATCATCCTCTTTGGCGAAAAAGACAACCACCGTTCCGAACGCGTCGAAGCCATCCACCAACTTTTCGAAGATGCACATATCGTCCACAAGATTCCAGAAAACATCCGCTTGGAAATGTGGAAAAAACTCTTGATGAACACGGTGTTCAACTCGATCGGAGCCATTTGCCGCTCAACATTTGCAGGTTTCAACTTCCCGGTGATGCAATCGCTTGTGCGTAAAATCGGGAACGAGGTCATTCAAGTGGCGAACGCCGAAGGTTTTGCGCTCACGAACGAAGACCTTGAAGAAAACTTGCGGCTCACATGCAACTACACTCCGCTCGGCAAGTGTTCTATGTTGCAGGATATCGAAGCCGGACGCAAAACGGAGAACGCGTATTTCTGCGGGACCATCAGCAAGCTCGGGAAGGTACACGGGATTCCGACACCTTACTGCGAATTCTTAGACGAACTCATCGAAGGAACCGAACTCGCGAGAAGTCTCATTAAGGAACGCTAGACAAGATGGTGATCCCGTCCCCATACGCGGATCATGACCACGTAAGCGATAAATCGCAAGTGGTCAAAGACAATAAATCCGGGATGACTCTACAAAAGATGCTTTACGACTTCAACATCAGCGGGGAGCCAGCTGACAGTGTTTAAGTTTGTGCGGTCAAGCCATTTGGCGTCTTCGTGTTCTAGGAGTTTTGGCTTGCAGCCTGCGGCAAGTGTACAGTAAAAGCAATGCATCGTCAGGTGAAATTTCGGATAATCGTACTCCACCGTGCAAATTTTTTCGCCAACCTTTACCTTAACAGCAAGCTCTTCCTGGAGTTCACGAACGAGCGCCAGCTCCGGAGTTTCCCCCGGTTCCATCTTACCGCCCGGGAACTCCCAGCCATCTTTTTGGTCGCCATACCCGCGCTGCGTGGCAAAAATGCGCCCGCCATCTACGATAACACCTGCGACAACTTCTATCGATTTCATGGTGTAAAATCTAGAATTTTTGCGAAAAATCACATAAAAACCCCAATATAACTTACTTTTTTCCGCCAACCATTGCTTTTTCTAATTAAATTTTATAAAATTGAATTGTACAAAACTAAAATAAACAATCAAATATGGAGACAAAAAATGAACATCTATGATTACACTCTCGTCGACGGAAAGGGAAACAATGTTCCGCTCGCTAATTTCAAAGGCAAAGTGATGCTCATCGTGAACACAGCAACCGGCTGCGGATTCACCCCGCATTACAAGCCGATTGAACAGATGTACTCCGACTTCCACGACAAGGGTTTCGAAGTCATCGACATTCCCTGCAACCAATTCAAAGGACAAACGCCCGGCACAGACGAAGAGATTCACGAATTCTGCACGCTCCATTATGGTACGGAATTCCCGCAGATGAAAAAGTCCGACGTGAACGGTCCGAACGAACTCCCGCTATACACTTATCTGAAATCGCAAAAGGGTTTCGAAGGGTTCGGGTTCGGAGCGAAAGCCGCCGCGATGGCCATACTCCTCAGGAGTATCGACAAGGATTACAAGAACAATCCTGATATCAAGTGGAACTTCACAAAGTTCGTAGTAGACCGCGCAGGAAACGTCGTTGCACGTTTCGAGCCCACCGCCGAAATGGAGGACGTACGTTCTTGCGTTGAAAAGCTACTTTAGGAGGTGCAATGAATTGTTCACTAAAACTTGAAAACCAACTATGCTTTCCGTTGTACGCAGTGTCCAAGGAAATCACGCGCCGTTACGCGCCATTCCTGGAGCCGCTTGATCTCACCTACACGCAGTACATTGTGATGCTCGTGCTGTGGGAAGAGAAAAAATGTAACGTCACTGAACTCGGACAAAAGCTCTATCTCGATTCGGGAACGCTGACCCCGCTCCTGAAAAAGCTCGAGAGCAAAGGCTACATCACACGCACCCGCGAAGCAAGCGACGAGCGTTGCCTTTCGGTAAGCCTGACCGATGAAGGTGAAAAGTTGCAGCACAAAGCAGCGAGCGTTCCTAAGTCCATGGCAAGTTGTGTAAATTTGTCAGAAGACGAAGCAAAGTCGCTTTACTGCACGCTTTACAAAATCTTGGAAAGCCTTAGGAAAGACGCATGATAAAAATCTTGTTCGTATGTCACGGGAACATTTGCCGTAGCCCGATGGCAGAATTTGTAATGAAAAAGTTAGTACGCGATTTGCGCGACTCGAACCTGCAAGTCAGAGACTTCGAGATAGCATCTGCAGCGACAAGCACCGAAGAAATCGGGAACCCCGTCTATCCACCAGCACGCCGCATGCTCGCGAGTCACGGCATCGACTGCAGCGGGAAAACGGCTCGTCAAATGACACTTGCCGACTACAATCATTACGATTACATCGTGCTCATGGATCAAAACAACCTGCGAAATCTCCGTTGGATTTTGCCCCGTGACATTTACGAACGAGAACTCGCGCAGTCCCGAGATGCACAAGAATCCGCGCAGTCCCGAGATGGCAAAGTTTCACTCCTCATGGATTGGGCAGGCAAAAGCCGCGACGTAGCGGATCCCTGGTACACCGGCGATTTCGAAGCGACATGGCGCGATGTCAACGAAGGTTGCAAAGCCATGCTAAAACAGATTTTGGAAAACTGTTAATTCGCGTTTTAACCGCAAGAACTCCATATATTCCAACTTGGAATATATCACAACTACTCTGCAAAAATGTTGCTTTGTAGTTTACATGACGGGGGCGATCGTTCGTCTCAATCAAGGAGGTAAATCATGAAACGCATTAAAATCGCACTATTCGTAGCCCTCACTCTTACGGCCACAACATCTTTTGCAGCGCGAACTGTAAAATCGAAACTGGGCGACCTCGACCTTACATCCGAAAAGGACGGAGGGTCCGTAGTTTGCACAGCCGGCTTTAACGACGAGTTCGCCATTCTCAAGGAATCAGAGACAAAGGTTTTTGTCAAGGGCAATTGCGGAAAGGGCTGGGTCGATAAATCTAAAATCGAATACGTCGCACAAGGTCCTGGCGACAAATCATTTACCATGGACAACGTCGGCGTGCAAGCATGGATTGACAACCCGAGCGCCATTTTCGTGTTGGAAGGCACCGATATTGATTTCGATGGAGTCAATATCGATCGCGACTTCAAGGAATACTTGACGTACACAATGGATCGTGAGAAAATCGAAATGCGTAATGGAGAAAACTAGTTCAAAAAAAAATCAGTATAGAACAAATTAACTCAACTCATCAACATGGCGCTACCCTTTGGGGTAGCGTTTTTATTTACAAACTAATTTCATATTTATTCCGAATTAAACTATAAATCCACTACTCTGCCAAATTGTAACTTTGTACTTTACAATTGAGACGGTTAAGCGTCTCACAATAAAATAAGGAGGCAATCATGAAAAACGTAAAATTTATCACAGCGATCATGCTCGCGTTTATGGTCACATCATCTTTCGCGGCAAAAAATGTAAAGTCCAAATTGGGAGACATCGAGCTCACCAACCAAAAAGACGGAGGTTCCATCGTCTGCACAGCAGGCTTCAATGACGAGCTCAATCTTGTGAAAGAAACTGAAACAGCAGTTCTCGTCAAAGGACCATGCGGAATGGGTTGGGTCGACAAGTCCAAAGTCGAATACGTAGCAAAGGCAAAAGACAAGATCCTCATTTTTGATGATATTCCTTTATACGGTTGGCCAGATCTTCCTACAGCTACGGGAATCATTATCGACGATGTAGAGGATTTCGACGTTGCACAAATTGACCGCAATTTCATGGAATACCTGACATACACTATGGATCGTGAGCAGATTGAAATGCGAAATGGAGAGAACTAAGCTCACGGAAAATCCAGCGCTGTCCTTCGGGGCAGCGCTTTTTTTGCTACAAATGCAAACATTGTCTTATGATTTTGTTACATTATTTACCGAATTAATAAATACAGTTTTTCATCAAGGGTAATTTTATGAATATTGCAATTGTCGGTACCGGTTATGTAGGTCTTGTTAGCGGTACATGCTTTGCCGAAATGGGTGTAAACGTCACTTGCGTCGATGTCAACCAGGCAAAGATCGAATCCCTTCAGAAAGGCGAAATCCCCATATACGAACCGGGTCTTGACGAAATGGTACTCAGGAACCAGCGCGAAGGCCGCCTCAAATTCACGACCGATCTTGCAAGCATCCTCGACGATGTCGAAATGGTCTTTAGCGCCGTTGGCACGCCCCCTGACGAAGACGGTTCCGCCGACTTGCAGTATGTACTTGCTGTAGCCCGCACCTTCGGCCAGAATATCAAGAAATACACCGTGCTCGTGACCAAGTCTACAGTTCCGGTCGGAACAGCAAAGAAAGTCAAGGCTGCCATCCAGGAAGAACTCGACAAGCGCGGCGTAAACGTACCGTTCGATGTGGCGAGCAACCCGGAATTTCTCAAGGAAGGTAGCGCCATCACGGACTTCATGAAGCCCGACCGCGTTGTCGTGGGTGTCGAAAGCGAACAAGCCAAAGAACTCATGACCAGACTCTACCGCCCGATGATGCTCAACAATTTCCGAGTGATCTTCACGGACATCCCGAGCGCAGAAATGATCAAGTATGCCGCAAACTCCATGCTTGCGACCCGCATCAGTTTCATGAACGACATCGCAAACCTCTGCGAACTCGTAGGCGCCGACGTGAACATGGTGAGAAAGGGCATCGGCAGCGATACCCGCATTGGCAGCAAGTTCCTCTACCCGGGCTGCGGCTACGGTGGAAGCTGCTTCCCCAAGGACGTGAAGGCACTCATCAAGACCGCCGAAAAGAACGGCTACAAGATGAGCGTTTTGAAGGCCGTCGAAGACGTGAACGAATACCAGAAGACAGTCCTTTTCAACAAACTTGTCAAGCGCTTTGGCGGAGAAGCAAACCTCAAAGGCAAGACAATCGCCATGTGGGGCCTCGCCTTCAAGCCGGAAACCGATGACATGCGCGAAGCAACCGCACTCGTACTCATTGACAAACTCACCAAGGCAGGCGCCATAGTCCGCGTGTACGACCCGGTCGCCATGAACGAATGCAAACGCCGCGTGGGTAACATCGTCACCTACTGCAGCGACATGTACGAAGCCCTGCTCGATGCCGACGCGCTCCTGCTCGTGACCGAATGGAAGCAGTTCCGCATGCCGAGTTTCGGCGTGATGAAGAAGTCCATGAAGAACGCCCTCATCATCGATGGTCGCAACATTTATGATGCAAAGGAACTCGCAGACGCTGGTTTCGAATACAGCGCCATCGGGTGTTAGTTATGCTTGATAAAAACGTTATTCTCAACGGGAAAGCAGTCCTTGTCACGGGCGCGGCAGGATTTATCGGTTGTAACCTCTGCAAGAAGTTGCTGACCGACTACAACTGTTCCGAACTCGTCGGCCTCGACTCCATCACTGATTACTACGACGTCAATATCAAGCACGAGCGCCTCAAGGAAATCGAAACGCTCGCGAACTCGAGCAACAAGAAGTGGACTTTCGTAAAGGCGAACCTCGCCGACAAGGCTGCAATCGATAGCCTCTTCGAGAAATACCACTTCGCCGTTGTCGTGAACCTCGCCGCACAGGCAGGAGTCCGCTATTCCATAACGAACCCAGACGCCTATATTCAGAGCAACCTCATCGGATTCTACAACATTCTGGAAGCCTGCCGTCACAATGAAGTCGAGCACCTCGTCTACGCAAGTTCGTCCAGCGTGTACGGCAGCAACAAGAAGATTCCGTATTCCACCGACGACAAGGTCGACAATCCGGTTTCGCTATACGCCGCCACCAAGAAGAGCAACGAGCTCATGGCGCACGCCTACAGCAAGCTTTACAACATTCCAAGCACGGGACTGAGATTCTTTACCGTCTACGGCCCCGCAGGCCGCCCGGACATGGCCTACTTCGGCTTCACCAACAAGCTCAAGGCCGGAAAGACCATCCAGATTTTCAACTACGGCAAATGCAAGCGCGACTTCACTTACGTCGATGACATCGTAGAAGGCGTTGTGCGCGTGATGCAGCACGCCCCCGAAAAGCAAAACGGCGAAGACGGACTGCCCCTCCCGCCGTACAAGGTCTACAACATCGGCAACAATCACCCCGAAAACTTGCTCGATTTCGTGACAATCCTGCAAGAAGAGCTAGTCCGCGCGCAGGTGCTCCCCGCCGATTACGACTTCGAAGCGCACAAGGAACTCGTGCCCATGCAGCCCGGCGATGTGCCCGTGACCTACGCCGACACCAGCGCCCTGGAAGCCGATTTTGGTTTTAAACCCGCCACCCCGCTCCGCGAAGGTTTAAGAAAGTTTGCAGAATGGTACGCTAGGTATTATGGAGCTAAATAAAAAACGAAACAAAACATCAAATAAAAAGGTCTAGACCCCAAAAAGTTTGAGTGCTTAAAGTTAGCAGACGTGTAAATTTTCTAAGTTTTCAGTCTCAAACGATTTTTTGATCTACCGGATTTTTTGCACGTGAAACGAGTATTGCACATATCGAAATACTATTTCCCCTTTATTGGTGGCGTAGAACAAGTTGCCAAGGATGCCGTTCGTGCACTACAAGGAAAATTTGAACAAAAAGTTCTTTGCTTCGCTCATGATAACAACGAGCATGAAAACATAGTCGATGATGTCGAAGTCATCCGCTGTAAATGCCAATGCAAGATTTTTTCGCAATCCATTTCATTCGAAATGGCAAGCAAGTTCAAGGATTTGCTAGTTTCATTTAAGCCGGATTACATTATTTTCCACTATCCAAATCCGTTCTTTGCACGTTTTCTTTTGCGATACATCCCAAAGGAAACCAAGCTTATCATCTATTGGCACCTTGACATTATACGCCAAAAGATCTTAGGAAGAATTTTCCATTCCCAAAACATCGCATTGCTGAAAAGAGCAGACAAGATTATTGCCACCAGTCCTAACTACGTAGAATACAGCAAGTACTTGTCCCAATACAAATCAAAATGCGTTGTCATACCGAACTGCATCGATGAAAAGCGCTTAGCGGCAACACCAAAGGCACAGGAACTCGCAGACAAGATCCGCAAGGAAAATGCCGGGAAAACAATTTGCCTTTCCGTAGGCCGTTTAGTCCCCTATAAAGGATACAACAACCTTATCAAGTCGGCCCAAAAGCTCGATGACCACTACACGTTCTACATCGTTGGCGACGGGGAACAGAAAAAATCATTAATCCGTCAAAGCAAAAATTGCCCTTCAATTAAATTTTTAGGGAAATTAACGGATGACGAACTGAAAGCCTATTACATTGCTGCAGACATTTTCTGTTTTTCGTCTATAACAAAGAACGAAGCATTCGGAATCGCCCTGGCAGAAGCAATGTACTGCGGCTTGCCGGCCGTCACATACACCATTCTTGGCAGTGGCGTAAACTTTGTTTCCATCAATGGCGAAACCGGGTTAGAAGTTCCCAATAAAAACGTTACCGCCTACGCCAATGCAATCAAGGAACTCGCCGAAAACGAGCAAGAAAGAAAGGCTTTTGGGAATAATGCCCATACTCGAGTAGTAGAAAATTTTCTCTTTGGACAATTTAAAGAAAGTTTGACCCGTGTAATGGCCGAACAATAAAAAAAAGAGATAACTCTTTTTTTGGGGGATAGCAAGGAATATCATGGAAAAACTTTATGGTCGTGTTGTAATCCCACTCAAAAAAATTATTTTTTGAGAACTCCTTATAAATAGAGATCATGATCTACTTTAGTTTTTTCATCATATCGGCAATAACGCTGCTTGGATATAAAAAAAGAACAAGAATCACCCAAAAGTGTATTCTGTTCTGTATCCTAGTCGCGTTTTCTTTGTTAAGCGGACTAAGAACCGCCGATATCGGTTCAGATACTTCTGCATACCCTTTTGGTTGCTACCAAGTTGCGGCTGCGACTTATACCTTTTCTGATTTCAACAACCGAGTTACAGAGCTGTATTTCATGAGCGAAATCGGCTATAAGGTTTTAGCATATACTTGCATTAAAATTTTCAGGGATTTCAATTTTTTCCTTTTCCTATGCGCAATGATCGTTAACGGATGTTTCTTGCGCTTTTTCACCTATATGGCAAAAAAGCATAACATCCCTTTATGGCTTCTTTGGTTATCGTATTGTTGCATGATGTTCAACCAATCATTGAACTTGGCAAAACAATTCCTCGCAATAGCGCTGTGCTTATTGGGATATGTTTTCATAGAACAAAATCGAAAAAAATTAGGGGCACTGGCTATAGTTTGTGCAATGACATTCCATTTTACATCATTGGCATTCTTGTTTATTTATTTTCTAAAAGTCATCAAAAACCCTTTACCAAGAATAGCAGTAATTACATGTATTATATTGACCATATCTGGAAACTATATCTTCCTTAGTGAGATAATACTTCGCTTCGAGATATTCCACCGTTTCGCAATTTACATGGTAAACAAAGATGGGGATGTTCCGATATTTGAAGTCTTTTACCATTCATTATTTTTAATCATCCCCAGCATTTTATACATATTGAGAAAAACATCTATATCCAAGGAACTATTCATCAATTATACATTCTTGATCGCATTTGAAATATCGTTCTTCATGTTCAACTTTATTAGTGCACAAGCCGGGAGAATGGGGTTATACTTGTTGCCCCTTTGTTTAACATATATTCCGATAGTTGCACAAAAAACGCCATATAAAAAGATCATTCATTTCTGCTACGCAATTTCCTTACTAGCATTTTGGTACATAACCATTATAATACAAGGATCAACTTGCACTTATCCCTATGTATCCGTATTATAACTCCCCAAAAGTTTCAATCATCGTTCCTGTTTATGGCGTAGAAAAATACATAGAGCGCTGTTGCATCAGTCTATTTTCACAAAGCTATGAAAATCTAGAGATTATATTCGTCAACGACAAAACAAAAGACAACAGCATTTCAATAATAGAATCCGTATTAAATAAATTCGACAATCGTAAAGCACAAGTATCTATAATACACCATCAAGAAAACAAAGGGTTATCCTCAGCTAGAGAAACTGGCATTCAAGCTGCGACCGGTGATTTTATAACTCATGTAGACAGTGACGATTTTATCGAAACCGATTTCATTGAATTATGCATTCAAAAAGCGGTTGAAGAAAATCTGGACTCAGTCATTACGGGGACTTGGCACGAATATGCCGATAAAAAAATAGCAGACTTTTCGGCATGCGGATCAGACGACATCAAGACCTATACTAAAGAAGTCATCGCCCACAACTACCCATCGAATATATGGGGGAAAATATACAAGACATCTCTATACAAAGACAACGACATTCATTGTATTCCAGGAATCAGCTATGGAGAAGACTACGCAGTCTTACCCAAGCTAATTTACTGTTCTACAAAAATTGGATTTATCAGAAAGCCTTTATACCACTATGTCCACTACAACTCGGGCTCATTCACAAACTTATTTAAGTGGAAGAATCTTGAAGACTTGATTCTTGTTGAAAAGGACACCCGTCAATTTTTTTCTAGCAAGCATGAATTCGCTCTTGAAATGGACATTGCGCATTTAAAATGGACGGCATGGACTCTTCGCCGAATTTATGAAACCAACTCTGACGAGAAAAAAGCCTTTGCCCTTATTGGAAAGCCTTGCTATAAATTCCGCTATTTCAAACATTTCGGTATAAACCATAACATTCTTTTGATATTGCATCAATTAAGGCTTGATTTTCTCAGCAAAATCTATGTCAAATTGTCGAAAGCGTTAATCGGAAAATACATTAGAAAAAAATGAAGATTTTATTTATTACAGTTAGAAGCGATTTTGGAGGTGGTCCAAGGCACGTAGACCAGTTAATTAAGGAACTTCCTTCAAATTACGAAGTTTTTTTGGCATACCCTAAAGACGGGATTCCGTATGCACAAAACTGGGATTCATTGATTTCTAGCGAGAACCGAATTTATATTCCGTATCGAAAATTTTCAATACGCACATTGTTCAGTCTATACAAATTCATAAAGAAAAATAAAATCGACATTGTTCATTCTCACGGAAATGGGGCCGGAATATATTCACGACTGTTAAAAATACTCGGAACAAAAGCAAAAGTTGTCCATACCTTTCATGGAATAACCACCAATTATTCAAGCAAGTTCAAGTTTTACCTTAACAAGCTGACCGGAATATTCCTCCGTCCTTTCACGGATAAATTCATCCTAGTCTCTAACGGAGAACTCAATCTCGCTCGTCAAATGCATTTCGTAAATAACAAAAAGGCGAATGTCATATACAACGGCATTGATTCTTCTAACATAAAAGCAAAATCAGATCATTTTAAAGTCATAACACTTTCTAGATTCGACTTTCAAAAAAACATGGATTTAGCCTACCAGATTGCAAAATCATTAAAAGATGAAAATATCGAGTTTATCTGGGTCGGAAACGGAGATGACTGGGAACGATTAAAAAAGCAATCCGAAGCAGAACATTTAAACATCCGCTTTACCGGTTTTTCCAATCATCCTATCGATTACCTTGCATGTTCAACGGTTTATCTTTCGACTTCTCGTTTTGAAGGTCTGCCGTATGCTCTAATAGAAGCGGCAAGCATCGGCTTGCCTATAGTCGCAACGGACGTTGTCGGAAATAACGAGGTTGTCGAAAACAATAAAAACGGATTTTTATTCAACACACTCGAAGAAGCCAATGGATTTCTAAAGCAACTATTGCACGATAAAGATTTGGTTTCGCAAATGTCCGAAGAATCCATAAAGTTCTATAACCAGAATTTCACCACAGAAAAAATGGTATCTTCGCTTTGCGATCTCTATGCAAGCACTTGCGCGACCTAATTCCCTATTTTTCCTTTTTGAAAATTCTTAAAAACTCACCTATTTTCAAAACGAAATTTTTACCAAAAAATCTTCGCAACAGCTGCTTAAACTTATATTTAAACCGTTCATTATCATCAAGCCAACTGGCAGCATAATGATGGATGGATACTGTGTTCTGCGTGAGAGTCATTTTAGCCGTATCAATATTGATAGGGTTAAAATATTCTGTTGGATATACAGTTGTTCCGCGCACTATTTGAAGTTTGTCATTTCTTTCCAAACCATACTTACAAAGTAGACTTGTTTCCCGCTCACAAACAGTTTGCAAATTAAAGGATCCATCTTCCATTCTAAAATGGTCCTTATTGTACGAATCAAGCATTTCTTTACAGATTTCGTCGCCCCTTTCCGCGCCCCTAATCAAGCCGCTAGCACATTGCTCAGGGCATTCAAAACCAACAAATGTATTTCCTAAGCCATCAATACTTTTGATAAGTTCGACATCTGTATCAAGATAAACGCCTCCGAAATTGTATAAAACATAAAATCGACAATAATCAGAGACAAACGCCCACTTTTTGGCATTATAAGCTTCTCTCACATAATCACAGCAATTTACATCAAAATTGTCTTCATTCCATTCAATTATTTCACAATCAGGACAATATTTTTTCCAGCTTTTCAAACATTTAAGAATCAGCGAGGACTTAGGATTTCGTCCAAACCAGCAATAATGAATGTATTTGCTCATATTCGTTTTCAAATTATTCTTTATTAAAAAGTTATTTGTAGGACAAAGTCATTCGTCTCTGTTTGCCTTTGCAATGGCATCCAAATAGCCATGACCATATTCCAAGTCCGGTTCAACATAATTTCCTTCACCCCATTCATTCCATGAACGAAGGAATATAACACGCTTGTCGTAATCCTTTTCTTGAACTAAATCGACAGCATCTTTAACATGCTTTTCAAAAAGTTCCGGGGTATTGTTCACCCAAATTTCAGCCATTTTTGATCTTGGGCTTCGATCCCAGCCGGGCATAATACAAGGGAAAAGGTTTTCCTTTTTACAACTTTTTGCAACCAAGTGCTTAATTAACTTGGCATAATCATACTTATCAATGATAAAATTCAACAGACGCTTTCTTAAGCGGAAATACAAACCGCGTTTATACCGTCCATTAACATTAACTTCGGCATCCCTTATATTGCATATAGAAATGGCATCTAGCTGATATTCATCCCACTTATAAACTTCATCTTCTTTTCCATAATACAGGCCTACGAAAAACACACCCTTGAGCCCATTACGAACTGCCAGCTCATTCCAGTATTTTTTCATTTCAACAATATCAGGAACATCAGGTGGCGAATAAATCAGGAACAAGGGTTTTCCTTCCACCCGGATATAACGTTTATCCTTGAATGCAGGAAGAAGCGTATTAAAATGCAATTCCCAATCTTCCTTACCAGGATACAATTGCTCCATAATAAGGTTGTCGCCTTTAAACTCCTTTCCTGTCACCCAGCTGGACGTTTTCCATGTATGGTTTGCCCAGCCTAGGCAAAACGGGAAATCCGGTTTTCCAGACGCAAGAACTTCATTAAAAGGTCTCTCCAACAAGCGTCGCCCGTTTCCAAACCAGTAATGCCAATACATAAAGCCTTCGACGCCGGCTTCTTTAGCCAATTCAGCTTGCTGTTCACGGACTTCAGGCATTCTTAAATCATAGAAACCTAGATCTGCAGGCAAATGAGGTTGGTGATGCCCTCTAAAAAGAGGCTTTGCCTTTGTCACATTCGTCCATTCCGTAAAGCCTTTTCCCCAAACAGCATCATTTTCAGGAATCGGATGAAACTGCGGCAAATACATTGCAATTATTCTAGATTTCGTTTTCATCGTTCACTTTCCTTATAATCTTTGCGGGATTCCCGGCAACCACGCAAAATGCGGGTACATCTTTTGTAACAACAGCATTGGCCGCAACAATCGCACCTTTGCCTATGGTAACGCCCGACAATACGGTAGCCTTGTCGCCGATCCATACGTTATCTTCAATAATTACAGGACCCTTTGAAATCATTTCCCTTTGACTCGGCGGCAACAGCAATGTTTCTTTCGAAGAGTCCCCGTGGTTGTTGTCAGAAATGGTGACCCATTTTCCTGTCAAGCAATGGTTTCCTATTGTTATTTTATTAGTACAAGTAATGTGGCTATAGGCGCCAAAGCAACAATGTTCGCCGATCTTTAAAGCAGGAACATTTTCAACACGTTCCGGCCAAGCCGTCAAATAGAAAAAATCGTCAAAAAAAGTTCCATCCGCGATTGAAATGCACTTGCTCCCGTGAATGAGCCCGATTTTACCGAAGAAAACGGACTTGCCGCAATGATTAAAAATCGAGCGGAGCCAAATCGACCGCAAGGATCTCCAATAGCCCTTAAAGCATTCATATCTTTTGTACGAAAATATGAACGATTGCAAAAAGCGAAAAATGAACAAAACGATCCTTTTCATCTTCACCTACAATTATTCATTTGATCTCTCAGTATCGAAGAAGAAATCCCATCTGTATGGGGCAAATACACAATCTCGACATTTACCGGGGCGAATTGTTTTTCGAATTCCTTCCATTGCGGGGTTCCTTGCCAATCGGAGCCTACGAACATTTTGTTGAAATGGTATTTTTTCCATGCCTCAAATTTGTTTTTGTCCACTTGAGGGACGACTTCATCGACATAGCGAATGGCTTTTACGATTTCGCAACGGTTTTCAAACGGGATAACTGGTCTCTTGTTCTTGTCGTGTAAAACAAGTTCATCTGTGCTGACACCGACAATGAGGTAATCGCATTGTTCTTTTGCGCGACGCAAAATATTTAAGTGCCCAATATGAAACATGTCGTAAACACCCGTTGTATAACCAATTATCATTTTTCATTCCTCTTCGTAAACTTCTCGATTATTTTTCTCATAACTGTAGCCCTTTCATTAGAAGTTAATCCAACAAAATAAACGGACACCACAATACATACACTAGAGGATGCCAATGATGCGATAAACCGTTCCCAGCCACTGGATAAGTTGCTATAGACGATGATCGGCAACACGACAGATGTTGCCACGACCGCTATAATACGCACGTACACCTTCCAAATATAGGTTCCTATCGGCAAACGGACTTGATGATGCGCTACAAAGATTCTTGTTATGGAGCCAATTATTGTCGATACGAGCAAGCAGAGAAAAACGGATTCGGGAACGTTCGTAATTTTAATGGCGAAATAGGTGATAATCATAAATGCGTAAGATACACCGCAAACGCATATCTGGTACAGCTTGAGTTTCCCGGAAGCGAGATTTGCCGTATACAGCGGGTTGATCAAGGCGTCCAGAATAGTCACGCATAGTATGATTCTAACAAAGTTTACGGTATGGCTAGGAACAGCGTCCGCACCGAGCCAAAGGTTCAGAACGAATTCCGCTTCCAGCATGAGAGGGAAAGAGAACAGGAATAGCAAAAAGAAACAGTACTTGGAACTGGCGTAGATCAGTGAATACATCCGTTCCAGATTGTCCGAGGCATAAGTCTTTATAATTTGCGGATTGATGGCGACTTGCAGGTTGTTCGAAAATTGCTTTATGGCGTTTTCAATCTGGACGGCAATTCCTCTCGCGGCGTTGACGGCAGGCCCGCAGAAAAGATTAAGAATCAAATTTACGCCTTGGGTATAGAATATGTACGAGAAGTTCCCGACAAGGCTCCATCCTGTAAACGCACTCATCTTCTTGAACAAAGGCCAGTTCCAATAAAACTTCAACTTGGTTTCCGGGAAATTGCGCTTACTATAGATAAAATAAATAGCAATATCCAAGATAGAAACGAGCGCCGTCAGCAATCCAAAGAACACGAGCTTGTCGCATGGCGCATACGCCAGGGATAAGGCAATGGCCAGCTTGAAAATCACATCCATTATGGAGATGTAAGCGAATGCGTTCATTTTTTCATGAGCAATTATAACGGCATTAAAAGGCACGTAAAGAATGGATATAAACGATGTGACGACCGTAAATTGATATAGTATTTGCGCTGCAAAAAAGCGTTCTTCGGGAATGACCATTTTATTGTGCAAGTACCAAAGGCCAACCGTTTCTCCCAATATGACTATGAAAATTGCCATTCCGAAATGCATGGCTACGGTCATATTGAATATCCCATTCAACTTTCGCTCGTTCTTTTTCGCCAAGTACGTCGTTATATACCGCGAGGTCGCATTGGTCATGGCGTTGTTGAAAAAGATAAACATCGCGATGATGCCACCGATGACGTTGTAAATACCGTAATCGATGATGCCTAGAGAACGGAGTATGATGCGGGATGTAAAAAGCCCGGCGAACATGACAATCCCCATTCGGATATACATGTACAGCGCATTCATGGCAATACGCTTATTTTCCGATGGAGCTGTTTTCCCGTTAAGCATAGATAATTACTCTTTTACGCAACTAATGTTCTTCGTCTGTCATGCGGTTATAGTTGTCGATGGCTTGGAGGTAATTTTTCTGATATTCCTCGCCGGATATCGACTGGATGACTTTCGCGATTTCATCAAGAGATGTGCATTTGGGGAATCCCAGATCGTTTATGCCTACGAAGAAATTTCTGCGCTTGGTTAAATTTATCGAGCAGAAGGGGATTTGTTTAAACGCGGCATCGATCATTGAAATGGAATGCTCACCAAATACAAAATCGGCTTTTTTCAAGTCTTCTTCAAGGGAACTGCGTGAAAAAGACAACTGGAATCCGCCATTCACATTAGCCAAGGGAATATTGCTGGATAACGTCAAATTGGGAAGCTTTAGCCATTCGAAATAATCGTGAACACGGTTGATGGCATTGACACCTACATTAAGCGGATGAACCCATGTCGGGTGGCACCTGTAAGTAAAATGGATATCCGGGAAACGCCTTGCCATTTGCACGAATGCATCCACCATGATATCGTCATCGGACCTGTTTTTTAGCGCTGTCCAGTCTCCCGATCCGGAGGCGACAACCAAGATGTTCTTTACGTCCTTCGGGAAAACGGGCTTTGGAATGTAGAGCTTTTTCCTAAACGGGATCATCTCGTAAGGAAGATTTCTGTTCCTGAACAATTGAGTCCCGAGAATATCCCAGCAATAGTACACGACATTTTTTGGAACGTAACTGTAATCGTAATGAGTATAGTTCGGCGGCAAATAGCCGTCTTGAGCCCATCTTATGGCGTATTTATCGTCATCGGGCACATCGCATTTACCGTGCTCGTGCCATGTCGTCATGTAGGTGCATGTTTCTTTTGTCTCGTATTGCCCTGCATTAAGCCGTTCGCATTCCTGTTCGGAACTTTCAAACGGGATATCCAAACGATAGCCGATGCGGCTCATCTTCCCGAGGAATACGTATTTACGGCCTTCATGGTAAGCAACGCTGACTTCTTCGGGACGGTAGAAATTTCCGTTTTGATTCTTTTTTCCTCGGAGCCATCTATAGATTTTTTTCAGAGTCGCGTTTTGTGCAAGTTTGTTCCGAACACGAACTTTAAGAGGCGTTTTATCTGTATAGTAATACGTCCCGCTCAATTTCTTAAAACCGTGGTGTGTCCAAACGGAACCGTCTATTCCCAGGTCTTCAGAAAGGATGTATTTGCGATCCGGTGAAAATTCTTTTAAGACTTTATGAAGAACAATCTCATTTTTGAGTTCTTTCATCTTGTGCAGATAATCTTCATACTTGGTTTCCGGAGTGTAGGCGTCGGTATCACATTTGGCCATTTCCGCATCTGTAAGGAAGTCTGCAAAATCGACAAAGATGCAATTCTTGAACAATCCAGAAATATAGGCTCTTTCGTTTTCAAACAGGAAATGAGTCGTTAAGAAGACGTTCTTGTCGTTACTGGCAATTACTGTTTTGTATTTCTCTAAAGATTCTAATTTGAGATTTTGCGTAAATACGATAATGCTTGCCATCTTATCTCCGTAACAAGAACCGAATTGCATCCCTTGCAAATACGGCTGCAACCTTTTTCAAAAGCTTAGGTTTTGTATAAAATACGCCATACATGCCGGCCTCTCCAGACAAATCGTAGGAGCAGTACCTTTTGCGGATACGATATTGATAGTAGAGGTCTGCAATAAAGCCTAAATTCTTATCGATTACAAACCTGAATGTATCCGGTGTTATATCTTTGTCCCTAAGAAGAGTGCATATAATCCAAGGATACTCCACTCCAAAAGCAAAGAACAAATCGTAATCGCCTTTGGGCTTTTTCCCTTGGGGAATTTCGTCAAAAATCATGGTATTGTCAATAATGTACTTTCCACGGGCTCGTTCGGCAAAAAGAATATTCGTATGCGGGAACAGCTCGTTATAATCGGAAACGTCATCGGACAGTTTTTCTAGATCGTCTTTCCATATAGTCATCCCGGTAGACCAAGACGACCAATACGACAAATGCTTCACGAATTGGTCAAACGTATTGAATTCGTGTTTCTTTTTTGCAATTTCCAAGACGCCATTGCTGTAATAGACAATGGGCTTTTCGTTTCGGTATTCTTCTACAAAATCGATCAGTTTTTGCAGAGCCCCTTTTACAAGCCTTGTCCGGTGGTTGACAAACTTAATCAGTTCGCCATGAGCTCTCTTATACGATTCGATTTCGTTTATAAAAGGTAAAGCTTCGGTTTCCGCATAAACAATGTTGCTGTGTTCCGCGACAAAGCTTTTTATCTTGTCCTTAAATTCGCTGTTGTGACCGTTATCCGTAATTACAACTTCGAAAAGAGTTTCGTCTACACCTTGATTGTAAATGCTTTCTAATACAGGGAACACCCATTCAACCACACCGTTGGTCGGCATGCACAAGGAAACTTTTAAACCCTGACTCATTTACGGCCTTCCATTTCCTTAAGATATTCTTTATAATCACGAATATACTCATTGCCGTCATAGTAAGTGCTTGCCAGGACGAGCAAAACAGAATCAGAAGAAAAATCGTACATGTCCTTCCAAATCATCCTCGGGATGTAAACACCCATCATCGGCTTGTTCAGTTCGACAATGAATTCTTCTTTGCCATCCGTAATTCTGACTTTACTTGTGCCGGCCACATTGATTAGGACAAATTCAGATTCCCTATTAGCATGCTGTCCACGGACCACCGTTGAATCGGAATCGTAAATATAAAAGACCCTCTTGATATCAAAGGGAATGGCACGAGAACCTTCGATCACCACCAATTTTCCACGTTCATCACCAAGATCACTAAATTGAAGTACTGGGCATAATTCTTTTAAAGACATAGGATTGCACTCCTCTCTTCTTAATGGAAATTGTTGATCGATTCAATGACATAAGACTGCTCATCTTCTGTCATGCCATTATACATCGGGATCGAAAGAACCGTTTTAGCCAAATGTTCGGTTATGGGAAGGAATCCTTCTCTATGCCCAAGGTACGCATAAGCTTCCGCAAGGTGCGGCGGAATCGGATAATGAATAATCGTTCCTATTTCTTTCTTGTTCAAATACTCTATCAGGCGATCCCGTTCTTCACAACGAAGTACATACTGATGCCAGACACCAGTCGCTCCAGATACGAGGGTCGGTAGCTTTATTAACGGATTTTCAATTTCCTTGCTATACCTTGCCGCAATTTTTTGTTTTTCTTCCGTCAGTTCATTCATGTGAGAAAGCCGCACACGAAGTAACCCCGCCTGAATTTCGTCTAAACGCGAATTTGCTCCGACCACCTTATTGTAATAGCGCTTTTCAGACCCGTAATTCCGGAATACCTTAAATTCTTTTGCTAGAGATTCATCATTTACGACAACCGCACCGGCATCTCCGAACGCACCCAAATTTTTTGATGGATAAAATGAAAAACATCCAACATCACCAAAGGTACCAGTCATCTGCCCCTTGAAAGACGCTCCATGCGATTGGGCACAATCCTCAACTAGCTTAAGATTGTGTTTTTTACAAATCGCCACAATTTCATCCATTCGAGACGCCATGCCATACAAATGCGTCACAAGAATCGCTTTCGTCCTGTCCGTAATTAACGGCTCTATTTTCTCCGGATCCATTCCGAAATGTTCGTCAGGTTCTGCAAATACAGGAGTCGCCCCATTCATGGTGACACCCATGACAGACGCTATGTAGGTATTTCCCTGAACAATGACTTCATCACCAACACCAATACGGAGCAAGCGGAAAGCAATCCACAAAGCATCAAGTCCGGAAGCCAATCCCACACAATATTTTCCGCCAATATACGCCGCAAATTCTTCTTCAAACGCAGAAACCTCTTTACCAAGAACATACCAACCAGAACGAAGCACTTCTAAAGCTTTCGCTTCAAATTCTTTTTGGTACATTTCAAATCCGCGATCCATGCGATTGGGCATTATTTTCATTTTTTTCTCAATCTTTGTTATTGGTTCTTTTAAGTCCAACAAAAATTAGAAATTTTATAAAAAAAAGACAGTCGCCTTATAGCAAACAGTCTCTTTTAGCCTAGCCCAACAAGCCTTATTTTTCAACAGGTTTTTATTTTTCAAAAACCGCCTTATTTTGTCACTTACAACGCTAAAAATAAAGAATCTAAATCATTCAATCGGTCAGTATAATTTTTTTTCAGCGTCCGAATAGCGTCATCAAAATCCATTTCTTCATCACCGGCAAAATACTTTTCATTTTTAATAACAATCGGCCACAACGAAATATTCCTTTCGTTCGAGGCCTCTGTATAAGACGCAAGCGAATCTATAAAGGAGGTCAATTTGCGAAATTTATCTTTATTTTTTGCCCACTGCGACTTCGTTTCTTCTTTAAATTTCGGATACTTTATTAACGGATTATACCAAAGCGCATCCTTTATTTGAAAGCCGTCACATGCTACAAATGTCACAAAATCAAAGTCCCACACCGGTCCCATTTTCAAAGGATTATTTTCACGTTTATACATATAAACGCTCTTCGGATGATTAGCCTCTCCGTTTTTGGCAATTTCATACACAATCCAATATAAAGCAAATGATTTAAAATCAATATACTTTTCAATGTTCAAAGAGTCTATTTTTTCACTATAAAGAATAGTTTCTACAGAATCTATATATGACTGTATATACGAGAACTGAGTTTCAGATAAAGTCTTTGGACTTTTTATGTTCACTGGATACGATTTCTGAGAAGATCTAAATTTATTTTCGGAATCATAATAAGAATCAAATTCCAACAAATAATCATTGCTATCCAAATCTAGACGATTTTTCTGACCTTCAATTTTTTCACATAAATAATAGTTGCCAATAAACTTTTTATTAAGAAATATTTCAACGAAACGCCCCTGCGGAGTCCACCCGATTTCAGTTTGTCTAGCAATTTCAAAAGCCAAAGCATTTCTCATCAGAGTCCGATCACGATAATTCGCTTGTAGAACCCACTTTTTGGCTTCTGGCATTCCAAATAAAGACACTTTATTTTCAAATTTTATGGCATAGGGGCGTTTTAAATACCACCATGAAGAATTCCCTCTTCCTCTTATTGTCAAATCAAGGACTTCACTTTCGGCTTCCTTTTCGCCCCAGATTTGAAGTTTGGCAGGAATTTCATTTTCGCGGTCTACGATAGCTTTGCGATATTCAGTTTCAATTACAATGCGAGGAATTCCGGCATAGGGGTATTCTTTATCATTGGGCTTGAACGATTCTGGATAGCGAACTTTCGACGAAGAACTTTTTGCGCTCGATGATGATTCATACTGCACAGCTTCATCAGCATCGACACTATCGCCACAAGCATTGAACGCGAACGCAATAAATACCACGTATAACAAGAACGCGATTTTCGCTTTAGATTCTTTTAAGCAAAACCAACTCATTAACTCAAACCTTGGTTACCAAAAATAACTTTTCAAATCAAATTTCCACACCCTGAAAAAGAATATTATTATCTATTTACAGCGGTCAAACGCTCAACCGATACATTTCATCCCGATTGACAATGAAGTCTAGTTCATCACGGACTTTTTTTCTAAATTTGCGCGCATGGCAGAAAAAAAGAAAATTCTCGTAATGGTCGCTAGTCCAAAAAATGAACGTAGTGGAACACTCATCCCGACGAAGGCTTTTGTCGAAGGATTGGAGCAGAACGGCGACTACGAGACCGAGTACATCTTTATCGACAGGATGCATATCAAGCCCTGTCGCGGTTGCCTCAGTTGCTGGGGGCGCGAAGATGGTTCGTGCTTTATCAAAGACGACGACGTTCCGATGATTCGCGAAAAGCTCACGAACTCCGACATTGTCATCTGGAGCTTTCCGCTGTTCCTGTTCAGCATTCCTGGACAGATGAAGGTCTTGATGGACCGCATCGTCGGTATGGTCCACCCGTACATGGGACAAAAGCTCAAGGATGGAGCGAACGCGATGAATTCGCACTTGCACGGGCTCCAGTTCCAGAAAGAAGGTCAAAAGATTATTCTGCTTTCGAGCTGCGCTTGGATGGACATTGACGTGGTCTACGAACCGATCCGCAAGCAGTTCGACATCATCCTCGGGCATGAAGGCTACACGCTTATCGCTTGCCCGCAGATGCGTGCACTCGACCACCGTGGCGGCCCACGCCGCCTGAACATGCTCCGCGACAAGTACCGCAAGGGCGGCGCAGAACTGGCTACGACCGGAAAGCTTTCTCAAGAAGCGATCGACCTGATGCAAAAGCCGATTTTCAGCGATGACGCCTACGAAACGCTCGTTGTGGAATTCGTGACGCACATGTTCGATAGGGACGATAATTTCTAGTAGGAAGTTAGAAGTAGACAGTAAGAAGTGCTCCCGCAAGGCGGGAGCTTTTTTTGATACAAATACAGAAAAACCCTGGCGGATGCCAGGGTCTGTGAGCCTCAAGCGACTCGTATCAACGAGTCGTGAAGGCAAGAGTGAGGCGATACCACATTCTCGCATTTGCGATAGAGCCGAACGGTCTTATAAAAAAGAAAAACCTTGGCAAATACCAAGGTTTTTCGTAAAAGCAAATTCGCAGATTAGCGCTTGCTGAACTGGAAGTGCTTACGAGCCTTCTTGCGGCCGAACTTCTTACGTTCAACGGCACGGGCGTCGCGAGTCATGAGGCCTTCCTTCTTGAGGGCGGGCTTGACTTCGGCGTCGTTAGCAACCAGTGCGCGGGAGATGCCGAGACGGACAGCGCCCATCTGGCCAGCGATGCCACCGCCACGAGCGGTAACTTCGACGTCCCATTCTTCAGCGTTGCCGAGGATGGCGAACGGAAGATTTGCAATCATGTTCTGCACTTCAGAATGGAAGTAATCCTTGAAATCACGACCATTGATTGTGCGCTTGCCGGTACCCGGCTTCAGGATCA